>CADBNO010000104.1 GCA_902796105.1 uncultured Lachnospiraceae bacterium
ACACCCGCGTAATTCTCCAGCATAGCGCTGATCACCACCTGATTGGTCTGGGTTCCACCCGTCAGGAAATACACTTCCGCATCGGGGCACTCGCAGGCTGTCTTAATCTTCTCTGCCGCCCTGCTGCAGTACGGATCACTCCCATACCCTGCAAGTGGCTCCAGGTTTGTTTCCACCAGACGGGCAAGCACTTTGGGATGCGCGCCTGCTATGTAATCGTTGTCAAAACAGATTTTGTCTACCGTATCCATAAATCTTCTGTCTCCTTATGTTATACTTACAGCATATGTTATGCTTATAACATGCTTTCACCCTTTATCTACCGCTTCACTTCTCCAGCATCCGGTAATACGCAAACATATACTGCTGATACACCCCGTTGTACGGACGATACCGTTCAAAAGGATACCCCTGCGGATACTCATTCTCCAAAATCCTGCGCACCCACACATCAACCGGGAACGCATCCAAATGGTGCAAACCATATAACAGCACGCATGTCGCTACCTTCTCGCCCACGCCGTACAACGTCATCAGCCTTGCAAGACTCACCGCACTGTCAAGTGCCATCAGCTCCGCCGCCTGAAATTGCCCCGCAGAAACCGCCTCAGCAGCAGCCAGTACATATTTGCTGCGATACCCCAATTTGCATTCGGAAAGTCCGGTCTCACCGATCTCTAAAATAGCCTCCGGCGCCGGAAAGCTGTAGTAACATTTTCCCGCCAAATCTGTTCTCCGCTCTCCCGCCATAGCCGCCATCAGCTCAATAGACTTCTTGATCGCCGGAATGTTACGATTCTGCGATATGATAAAACTCACCAACGCCTCCCAAGGCTGCTGCCGCAGGATCCGGATTCCTTTCTCGTGCTCTGCAGCCGCCCACAGAAACGGATCTTGTGCCGCATCAATCCGCGCCCGGATCTGCCTGTAATCCTCGTCCATGTCAAAATAGTCTTTCCAAATGCTTTCATACTCTTCCTGCGAGCAGTCCAGACAGTATTCTTCTTCGCTGATCTTTTCAATGGTCAGACTCGTATCTTCATGCGGAATCCAATACTGGTTCTCACCCTGCTTCTGCCAACGGAAACACTGCCCGCTCTCTGCAATTTTTTCCAAGTCAAAATCGTCCTGTATGTCAATGATCATTTGTATCCTGCCCTGTTCGCTTTTATAGAATTTTACACATATTGATTTTCAACCGATCATCCTATATTGTCATATACAAAAAGCCCAAGCTGTTAAGCTCAGGCTCACTTTGCAAAAGTCCTAAAACTTCCCGCTATTATTAATTTAACACGGGAACAATCTTGATATCAACCCTATTTTCCTATTTCGTATTGCATGCTTATTTGCAGGGCTTCATTCACTTCAGCGCCGGTATCCAAATCTCCCCATCCTCCCCGTTGACCGCACAGGTAAAACAATAGTTCGGCTGATAAAATCCTTTTGAATCTATGTTATACTTTATTTCACATGACTCTACTGCAACAGCGATCGCACTCACCGGCAGATAAGAAAATTCTCCATTGGCAATTTTTTCATAAGCCTCCTGTTCACTGATTGCGGGAAAATCTTTATAGGGCACACAGGAAACCATACCGTTCCTCACGTTTCCAAGACCGAATTCGCCATAGTAATCACAGGTAAGGGTACCATTGATCTTGATCCCCTGCTCTTCAATCATGTCCGCAATAAACCGGTATTTCCCGGGCTGCACTTCCGCAAATTCCGCTGTTTCCGGTACGCTCGCCCCCACTTCCAACAATGCCTTCCGTATTGTTTCTTCCTCCGCTCCGGTCACCGTCTCACCGACTGCTCCGGCCTCCGGATACAAAACCTGAAAGTCCGTCAATTCGTATCCTCCGCCCTGATAGGAAATCCATAAACTGTACCGTGACGGCTTGGAGTACAGAACCAATGTGTTATCGTAGATGATTGTCCTGCATTCATCAATCTTCGTGTTCAGGTTTCCGAAAATCTCCTCCCCCTTCTCCCTTGCCTCCTGCACAGAAAGGGGCGACACCTGATAAACAGGAAGTGCCGGTTCCGTCGGGTCAAAATCATCTCTGCCGCTCATGGTGATAAGGCTCTTGTCCAATGCTTCCACATATCCGTTTGGATTATTTCCCAGCTCCTGTCTCTCATACTTCCCCAAAATCACAGCAAAACCAAGGATCGTCAATGCCAAGGGAATCTGTGCGATCAGAACAGCTCTTACAGAAGCGTGACCGCCTTGTACTTTTCTCTTACTGACCGCCAGCCAAAAGAACTCCCCCAACACAAACAATCCATACCCGATCATGGTTCCAACCGTATTTCCAAGCACATCATCCAGTTCGAAAATCCCTCTTTGTGTCACCAGCTGCAAGATTTCAATCAATAGTGTAAATCCAAATCCTGCCAGGTAAGTCTTCCAAAATCTGCGAAAAGACTTCAACCCAAGCGGCAGCCAAAAGCCAAGCGGCACGAACATACAAAAGTTAAAAATAATGTTCCTCCACGCTGCCGCGGACCAGTGGACCCATGCATCGCGATAGGAATAAAACAGCGGTTGGATCACAGCATTCTCATATCCATAGTATCCGCCCCGCAACAACAGTGTGACGCCAATCACCACAACCAAATACGCAATCCATACTCCCCACCACAGAAGTCTCGCAAAGGACAGTTTCTTCTTCCCCTTGCCCAGCTTTCTATACACCACAGAATACCCTGCAAAGAACAGCAGAATAAACAACACTCCCATGATCAATCCGCTCTTAAGATATGCCATACCAATGTGAAACAATTCCCAAATGCTCAATCGAAATCCCCCCGCCAATCAATTTTTCTTATGCTTTGATTTCCATTATCCCTTTTTCCTTTTCCGCAAGCGGTATATCCCGATACCGGTACACACTCAGCACGAGTCCCAGCAAAATGTAGCTTACCACAGC
>CADBNO010000105.1 GCA_902796105.1 uncultured Lachnospiraceae bacterium
GAAGCAGATAACGGGAATCGAACCCGCCTCCTCAGCTTGGGAAGCTGATGTTCTACCAATGAACTATATCTGCATGAACAATACTATACCACAGGTTGAAAATTTTTTCCAGTACTAATTTCTGAATTTTGTATAAAATTTCTCAAATTACATATATTTATAAAGTATTTACGGAGAAGACTATTGACTTTTCCGATCCGTGACAATATACTTACTTTGTAATGATCCATATTCCTCGATAGCTCAATGGTAGAGCACTCGGCTGTTAACCGAGTTGTTGTAGGTTCGAGCCCTACTCGGGGAGCGCCGGATAGGATAGTCCGGGAACAGGCGGGGAAGCATAAGGCTTCCCCGTTTATCATGTTTGCGGGGTGACAGGTCCAAAGCCGGCAAAGAAGAAAAAGTATCAGCGGGAGGCATAGGATATGCGCGTGTTGGAGGGACTAAAGCCGGAGAAGGTGTTTTATTATTTTGAGGAGATCAGTCGGATACCGCATGGATCGGGGAATGTGGAACGGATCAGTGATTATCTGGTGGATTTCGCGCATAAACGCGATCTGAGAGTGATGCAGGATGAGTGGAAAAATGTGATCATTTTTCAGGAGGCATCACCCGGATATGAAGAAGAGCCCGTGCTGATCCTGCAAGGACATATGGATATGGTGGCAGTGAAAACGCCGGAATGTACGAAAAATCTGCAGACGGAGGGGCTGCAGATCGGAATAGACGGGGACGATATTTATGCTGAGGGGACAAGTCTGGGGGGAGATGATGGTATTGCGGTGGCTTACGGATTGGCAATTCTGGATTCTCCCCGGTTGAAGCACCCGGCACTGGAGATGATCTTTACCGTGGATGAGGAGGTGGGAATGGATGGCGCAAGGGCGATCGATCTGTCTGTACTGAAGGGGAATCGGCTGCTGAATCTGGACTCCGAGGACGAGGGAATCTTCCTCACAGGTTGTGCCGGCGGCGCGAGGGTAAAATGTGAATTGGATGGCGAAACGAGTCAGGTGACGACCGGATACAGGAAAGGTACAGTGGTGATAGACGGACTGTTGGGCGGGCATTCCGGCGAGGAGATCAACAAGGGACGGGGAAACTCGAATCTCTTGTTCGGACGGCTTTTGTGGAAATTGTGTCAGCTCATTCCGGTGCGCTTGGTTTCTGCGGAAGGCGGACTTGCGGATAATGCCATCCCCCGTAAGACGGAGGCTGTGCTATTGGTGAGGGAAGAGGACGCAGGTGCAGCGGAGCGTATACTGGAGGAGTTCGGTTCAGAGATTGCAGGTGAATGGGAAAAAAAGGATCCCGGGATCTGTCTGAAGTACAGTTGGCAGAGCCCGGCGCAGAAAGCGGATGAAGCTTCGACAGGGTCCTGTGTGGCATGGACGGAGGCTGCCACAAGGAAGGCAGCCGCAATGTTGGCCGGTCTGCCGGACGGAGTTCAGGCTATGAGTGCTGACATAGAAGGGATGGTAGAAACATCACTCAATCTGGGAATCCTGCGGGCGGACGGGAAAAAGCTTGTAGCGGAGTCCAGCGTGCGAAGCAGCATGGAAAGCGCCAAAGCTGCTCTGATCGCAAAGCTGGAGGCTATAGTGGCGTTGGCTGGCGGCAGGATCCGGATTTCCGGAGAGTATCCCGGATGGAAATATCGGGCGGATTCGCCTCTGCGCGAGAAGATGATCCGGGTATACCGCGAGTTATACGGAGCAGAGCCGCGGATCGAGGTGATCCACGCAGGATTGGAGTGCGGGCTGTTGGGCAGTAAGATACCGGATCTGGATTGTGTTTCGATAGGTCCCAATATGAAAAATATTCACACGACAGAGGAGACGATGAGTATTTCTTCTGTGAAGAGGGTGTGGGATTATCTGGTGAAACTGTTGGAACAGAAAGAAACAGCGTGAAAAACCTTGATTTTTACAGCATTTTTCACAAATTGTGCAATTTGTGAAAAAAAAGCTTGCTTTTTTGAAATACACAGGTTATAATCTTACTTGTGTTTCGGGGTGTGGCTCAGCTTGGTTAGAGCGCCATCTTAGGGAGGTGGAGGTCGCGAGTTCGAATCCCGCCACTCCGACGAGGAAGAAGTACTAAGATTCGGGTTTGCCCGGTTTTAGTACTTTTTTTACTTTATCATCTATTGCACCCTCATTATCCGATGCAAGGAGATTGCGGAGCGGCTGGCTTGAGGGCGGCAGGTATGATTGGCAGGTATATTATGAGTAGAGAGACAGTTTCCACAGAGAAAAAAACGCTTAATTCGCATCTGAAAGGAATATTGTGCATTCTCGCAGCAGCACTCGGATTTTCTTTTATGACGTTTTTTGTACGTATTTCCGGGGAAGTGCCTACTATGCAGAAAGCTTTTTTTCGAAACGCGTTTGCTGCTCTTGTGACAGTAGTTTTATTGCTGCGGAGTAAAGAAGGATTTCATGTCCGCAAAGGGAGCTGGGGAGATATCGCCTGGCGCTGTATTTTTGGAACCAGTGGATTGATCTGCAATTTTTATGCGATCGACAGATTGGGGATAGCGGATGCCAATATGTTAAATAAACTCTCGCCGTTTTTTGCGATCCTTTTATCCATTCCCATCCTGAAGGAAGTTCCCTCTGTGGTGGATGTGACGTCAACGCTGGTCGCTTTTATCGGTGCATTGTTCATTATTCGCCCCGGCGGTGACATGTCGGTGATCCCGGCGCTCATCGGACTGTATGGCGGTTTCGGTGCGGGCACGGCATATGTTTTTGTCCGCAGGTTAGGAGGGAAGGGAGAGCGGACGCCGATCATTGTGCTATGCTTTTCCGTATTTTCCTGTCTGGTGACAGCGCCTTTTCTGATCCTGGATTTTTACCCGATGACGCTCAGACAGTGGCTCTGTCTGATCATGGCGGGAGTATCCGCTTCGGTCGGTCAGTTCGGGATCACGACAGCGTATAAGTTTGCGCCGGCGAAAGAAATTTCGGTATTTGATTATACGCAGGTTATTTTTGCTGCCGTACTTGGCATGTTGTTTTTGCAGGAGACGCCGGAGCCGCTTAGTATTGTCGGCTATATTATCATTATCGGTACGGCATTGGTGCGTTGGTATATCACGCTGCAGAAGGATCGCGCGGAGAAAGAGTGAACCACGATGAGAAAGCATGATAGCGCCAGAGGGGAAGGAAAAGGAGGCTCTTAGGCAGATGACGGAGTACATGATCTATGATGAGGAGGAGCCCGTTGCACTGCAGATCGTCTATTCGAAGCGGAAATCGTTGGGATTGCAGGTGAAGAGTGACGGGACGGTCACGGTAAGAGTGCCGGAGCGTGTTTCTGATGAGACGGTGCGTTTTTTCATCGAAAAGCATACCGGCTGGATCCTGAAAAAAAGAAATCTGTGGAAGGTGAAGAGTGAGAGTCCGGCCACCTGTCTGCCGGAGGTGGTCACAGCGGCGGGAAAAAGGCAGATCAGGCAGCTGATCACGCAGCGAGTGGCATATTATGCAGGTGTCATGGGAATCGCCTATGGCCGGATCACGATGCGCAATCAGAAGACCCGGTGGGGCAGCTGCAGCAGTGACGGGAATCTGAATTTTAACTGCCGGCTGCTTTTTGTGCCGAAAGAATTGGTCGACTACGTGGTGGTACACGAACTGGCTCACAGGCGTCATATGGATCATTCTCCGGCGTTCTGGCAGGAGGTGGAAACCTATATGCCGGATTACAGGGAACGGCGGAAACAGCTAAAACAGTACAGTATTGAATGAGGTCCAAGGAATGGAGCAAAAGAAGGACATGGCGCAGGATAATAGAAGGAAACAGGGGAATGCAGCCCGTATTGTGCCGGAAAAACGCAAACCGGAGACGAAACGCGGGCGGGAAAGCGTTTGCAGCGTGGCGGATAAATGCGGCGGATGCAAATGGATCGCGAGGAGCTACGAGGAGCAATTGGCTGAGAAATCAAAGCAGTTCTCAAAGCTGATGGCACCCTTTTGCCGGCCGGAACATATTCTGGGAATGGAGGATCCTGCGCATTACCGCCATAAGGTACATGCTGTATTTGGGGAGGACAGGAGACACAACATTATTTCAGGGACATATGCGGAGAGGAGTCACCGCATTGTGCCGATAGACAGCTGCTATATTGAGGCGGAACAGGCGGATGCCATTATCGTGACGATCCGGGAACTGATGCCGTCCTTTAAGATCCGTCCTTATAACGAGGACACGGGATATGGGCTTTTACGGCATGTATTGATCAGGAAAGGGTATGCTACCGGACAGATCATGGTAGTGCTGGTGTTGGCGTCTCCAATCCTGCCGTCGAAGAATCATTTTGTCGAAGCTCTGCGGACAAAGCATCCGGAGATCACAACTGTAGTGATCAATGTAAATAGCCGGGGAACCAGTATGGTTTTGGGTGAGAAGGAGCAGGTGATCTACGGAAAGGGATACATTGAAGATGAGTTGTGCGGAAGAACGTTTCGCATTTCGCCGAAATCCTTTTATCAGGTGAATCCTGTGCAGACGGAGAAACTGTACTGCAAGGCAATGGAATATGCTGCGCTTACGGGGAAAGAGACTGTGCTGGATGCCTACTGCGGCACCGGTACGATCGGCATTCTTGCAGCAGAGCATGCCGGGCAGGTGATCGGCGTGGAATTGAATCCGGATGCAGTCCGGGATGCAAAGCTGAATGCGAGACAGAACCGGGTGGAGAATATTACGTTTTATCAGAATGACGCCGGACGTTTTCTGGTACAGATGGCGCAAAGGGGCGGAAAACCGGATGTGTTGTTTATGGATCCGCCCAGGTCCGGAAGCAGTGAGGAATTTTTACAGGCGGTGGCCGTGGTGAAGCCCCAGAAGATCATATATGTTTCCTGCAATCCCGAAACACTGGTCCGGGACCTGAAGCAGCTTGAAAAGAGCGGCTGGCAGGTAAAAAGGGCGGTTGGCGTCGATCTGTTTCCGTTTACGGATGCGACGGAAGCAGTGTGTCTGCTGGAACGCAGAGGAATATCGGAGCAGAGGTTGCATAATGTAATTCATAGTGCTATAGTATAGATTAACTGTGAACGCTATGTGATAGGGCGGACGCAGAGAAAGGGTGTGAAGGGATAAGTGAAGGAGCGCTGGATAACTATTTTTCTCGATTCTTTCTGGAAAATCCTGCTTCCCGGCTTGAAGCTGACTTTGCCGCTTACAGCGCTTTCCTTTTTGTTCGCGCTGATCATAGCGGTCATGGTAGCGTTGATCCAGTTTGCGGATGTGAAGGGGTTAAAGCAGTTGGCCCGGTTTTATGTGTGGGTTATCCGGGGAACGCCGGTGTTGGTGCAGCTGTTTGTGGTGTTCTACGGACTGCCGAGTCTGGGAATCTTGTTAGAGCCGTTTCCGGCAGCGGTTATCGTGTTTTCCCTAAACGAAGGGGCTTATGCGTCGGAGACTGTCAGAGCCGCTCTTGAGGCTGTACCTAAAGGGCAGATCGAGGCGGGGTACTGTGTGGGAATGTCCTGGTTGCAGATCATGCGAAGGATCGTACTGCCGCAGGCAATGCGCACCGCATTTCCGCCGCTGTCGAATTCGCTGATCGGATTATTGAAGGAAACATCGCTTGCAGCCAATATTACCGTGGCAGAAATGTTTATGTCTGCGCAGCGGATCGTGGCGCGAACTTATGAGCCTCTGCTGCTATATCTGGAGGTTGGTCTGATCTATCTGTTTTTCTGTACGATCCTGACGAAACTGCAGAGTATCGGGGAGAGAAGGCTGAAGACATATGGAGGCACAAAATGAGTCTGTTGGAGATCAGAGGACTGCGGAAATCCTTTGGCAGTCTGCAGGTATTAAAAGGGATAGATCTGGACGTAAATACAGGCGATGTGGTCGCTGTGCTGGGACCCAGCGGGTCGGGTAAGACAACTTTTTTACGCTGTCTGAATTTTCTGGAACGGGCGGATGAAGGAAGCTATACATTTGACGGCAAAGTTTTTGACCTGGGGAAAATGAAGAAACAGGATATCGCCGGGATCCGCAGGAAGACAGCGTTTGTCTTTCAGAATTTTAATCTGTTTGCCAACCGGACTGCATTGGGAAACGTGACAGAAGGTCTGATCACGGCGCGCAAGATGACAAAGCCGGAAGCGGAGCGCATCGGCAGGGAAGTGTTGGATAAAGTGGGGCTTTCGGAGCGTTATGACTATTATCCGGAGCAGTTGTCCGGCGGCCAGCAGCAGCGTGTCGCTATTGCACGGGCGCTTGCGACTGATCCGGAGATCATTTTTTTTGACGAACCCACATCAGCACTGGATCCGGAACTGATCGGCGAAGTGCTGAATGTGATGCGGGAATTAGCAAGTGAGGGGATGACCATGCTCGTAGTGACACATGAGATTTCTTTTGCAAAACAAGTATCCAACCGGGTCGTTTTTATGGAGAACGGCATGGTGCTTGAGGCTGCTGACAGCGGCGAGTTTTTTGCCGCACCGAAGGAGGCCAGGGTAAGGGAGTTTCTGCGGACACTGCGGGAACATGGTAATTAAAATAAACCGTACCAGATCACAGGGAAAAGAAAAGGAGAGATGACATGAAAAAAACAGGCATCAGGAAAGAGAGCAGATGGACGGGAAGAACTGTCTGGAGGAAATTTGCGGCAACGGCAGCGGCTTTAGCGGTGTTGGCTTTGGCGGGTTGCGGCGGAGCCGGAAACAGTGCTGAAGGCTCTTCGGGAACGGGGGCAGCTTTGACCGGTTCAGGGGATCAGTTGGCGAGGATCAGGGAAGCCGGCAAGATCACGGTTGCGATGGAAGGAACATGGGCGCCATGGACGTATCATGACGAGTCCGATAAACTGGTGGGATTTGATGTGGAAGTCGCAAAGCAGATTGCCGGTAAACTGGGAGTGGAGGCCGAGTTTATTGAAGGAGAATGGGATGGATTGCTGGCCGGGCTTGAGGCCGGACGCTATGATATTATGGTAAACGGTGTGGACTATACCGAGGAGAGAGCGCAGAAGTATGACTTCAGCGAGCCATATGGTTATATCAGAACAGCGATCATTGTGAACAAGGATAACACCGATATCACTTCCTTTGAGGATCTGAAGGGGAAAACCACAGCCAATACGATTTCCAGCACTTATGCGGAGCTGGCAGAGCGCTATGGTGCGACCACTACCGGCGTGGACGACCTGAACCAGACGATTGAATTGCTTTTGCAGAAGAGGATTGATGCGACGCTGAATGCGGAAGTGACTTTCTATGATTATATGGGCGTTCATCCGGATGCGGAGCTGAAGATTGCGGCGCTTACCGAGGATGCAAATCATGTCTGCATTCCTTTGCGGAAGGGTGAGGATTCACAGAGCCTGCGTGAGGCGATCAATCAGGCGATCGCGGAGCTGAAGGCAGACGGGACGCTGGGACAGATCTCGGAGAAGTATTTCGGAACGGATATTACAAAATAGCAGGTCTGATCAGCAGGATCAGAGGGGAAAAGAAAAAGGGAGAGTCGAAACCGACTCTCCCTTATGTATTATGCGCAATGTTTATTCCTGCGAACAATGAGCCAAGGTGACATGCTTGCATGTTGATTTGGCTGCCGATTTCGGCATATGCTGCGGGGGATGATTATGCGTTTGCCAGAGCAGACAACTCGGCCAGCATCTTCGGCAGGTCGGTGTCCATATTCTCGTTGGAGAACTGGCAGGTTCCGACTTTTCTGTGACCGCCGCCGTTGTACTTGAGCATCAGGCTGCCGACATCCAGAGTAGCTGTTTTGTTCAGAATGCTGTAGCCCACAGCAGCAGAGCAACCCTGTCCGCCGCGGCCGTTTACGATCCATGCGGATACATTCTGTTCCGGATACATGCTGTAGATCATGAAACGGTTGCCGGAATAGATCGGGTCCACGCCTCTAAGATCGGAGATGATCAGCTTTCCGTCAACTCTTGTATATTTCTTTACCATCTCAACGAATTTTTCCGTCTGCTCGTTATAGGTCTGAATGCGCTCCTGTACATCAGGCAGTGCCAGGATCTCTTCTGTAGACATGGTACGGCAGGCGTCGATCAGCTTCTCCATAAGCTGATAGTTGGAGATGGTAAAATTACGCCATCTGCCCAGCCCGGTTCTGGGATCCATCAGATAACCGATCAGGATCCATCCCTTGGGATTCTGCACTTCATCGATCGTGAGGTTGCCGGAATCCACCTTGTCCACAGCTTCCATCATATCGTCAAACTGCGGGAAGCGTTCCCTTCCGCCATAATACTCGTAAATGATACGCGCGCAAGAGGGGGTGATACGGCTCTCGCCCTTATATTTGCCGGCGAGCTGCAGCCTCTCGTGTTCGCTGGAGTGGTGGTCAAACCACAGTCCGCAGCCTTCTACATAAGGTACATTAGCGAGACAGTCATTTTCATTCACTTCAACCAATCCATCCTGCAGATCCTTGGGATGCGCAAATTTCCAGTGGTCGATGATGCCGGCTTCCTTCAGAAGAGCCCCGCATGCCAGACCGTCAAAGTCAGAACGTGTAATTAATCTCATCGTTAAACTCCTTTGCGTATGTGATAGGATGCTTTGCAAAGCAGATGCGTAAATGCGCTGAAAATGTCCCGCATTTCCACGTGAAAACATTGCCTTGCACTGCCTCATATTATAGCATAAAATCGACAAAAAGAAAAGAGCATGTTGGGAAAAGTTTTGTCAGCTTTATACCAAAAAAATCCAAAAAATTAAGTTTTGAGGTGGAATTGTGATGGAATTTATGTTATACTGAAAGTACTTTTATGAACAATTGGCAAAAAAGCCAAGGAAAGAGAGGCGTAAGGTGGAACTTAGAACAGCAGTATCACCAAGAGATGTAAAGCATTATACCACAGAACGTCTGAGAGAAGAGTTTCTGATCCAGAATCTTTTCGTGCCCGGAGAGATCAAGCTGGTATATAGCCACATCGACAGGATCATCACAGGTGCGGCAGTACCTACGGCACCCATCAAGCTGACGGCAGGGGACGAGCTTCGCGCGGAGTATTTCTGCCAGAGAAGAGAACTGGGTGTGATCAACATCGGCGGCGCCGGTAAGATCACAATTGACGGAAAGGTATACAATGTCGGTTTCAAAGAGGGCATGTATATCGGCATGGGATCGAAGGATATCACGTTTGAGAGCGTTGACAATGCGAATCCCGCAAAATTTTATCTGAATTCTGCTCCTGCACACAGGACATGCCCTACCGTCCTGATCAAGCCAAACGGTACACCCGAGGAAGGTGTGGTCATTGTGAAGGATGAGAATAAAGTGGAGCTTGGCTCCCTGGAGGATGCCAACCACAGAGTTATCTGCAAGTATATTCTTCCCGGTCAGGTGGAGAGCTGCCAACTTGAGATGGGCATGACGAAGCTTGAACCCGGCAGCGTGTGGAATACCATGCCCTGTCACACCCATGACAGACGTATGGAGGTATATCTGTACTTTGAGATGCCTGAGGATGCATTCGTAATGCACTACATGGGCGAACCTCAGGAGACCCGTCACATTGTCATGAGAAATGAGGAGGCTGTGATCTCTCCCAGCTGGTCCATCCATTCCGGATGCGGTTCCAGAGCATACACCTTTATCTGGGGTATGGTCGGAGAGAATCAGGATTTCGATGACATGGACGGTGTGGACAACAAGGATCTTATGTAATTAAGAAATATATAAGAAATATATCAAAGAAAAGGAGAAACAAAATGAGCAAGTACACAAATTTCAGTCTTGAGGGTAAGATCGCATTGGTTACCGGCGCTGTTTACGGTATCGGTTTTGCGATCGCAAAGGCATATGCAGAGGCAGGTGCTACCATTTGTTTTAACGATCGTACACAGGAGAGTATGGAGAAGGGTCTTAAGAACTACGAGGAGGCAGGCATCAAGGCATACGGCTATGTATGTGATGTTACCGATGAGGATGCTGTAAATGCTATGGTAGCTCAGATCGAGAAGGAAGTCGGCGTGATCGATATCCTGGTTAACAATGCAGGTATCATCAAGCGTATCCCCATGACCGAGATGACCGCAGCAGAGTTCAGACAGGTTGTAGACGTTGACCTGAATGCTCCTTTCATCGTAGCAAAGGCAGTTATTCCTTCCATGATCAAGAAGGGCGGCGGAAAGATCATCAACATCTGCTCCATGATGTCCGAGCTCGGACGCGAGACCGTATCCGCTTACGCAGCAGGTAAGGGTGGTCTGAAGATGCTGACCAAGAATATCTGTGCAGAGTATGCGCAGTACAACATTCAGTGTAACGGTATCGGACCCGGATACATTGCAACTCCCCAGACCGCACCTCTTCGCGAGAAGCAGGCTGACGGCAGCAGACATCCTTTCGACGAGTTCATCTGTGCAAGAACTCCTGCAGGCAGATGGCTGGATCCCGAAGAGCTTACCGGTCCCGCTGTATTTCTGGCATCCGAGGCTTCTAACGCAGTGAACGGTCACATCCTGTATGTGGATGGCGGTATCCTGGCTTACATCGGAAAGCAGCCCAGCTAATTTGGAAAAATGATCCGCACAACTCGTTTTTAGCAGTATTTAGTCAAAAGTACATTGGTTAGAAAGGTTACAAACATGAAGATTGCATTGATTAATGAGAACAGTCAGGCAGCCAAGAACGAACTGATCTGCAATGCGCTGAAAAAAGTAGTAGAGCCCATGGGACATGAGGTGTTTAACTACGGTATGCTCGGCGCGGAGGATCCCAATTCCCTGACTTATGTGCAGAACGGTATTCTGGCAGCTACGCTGTTGAATTCCGGTGCGGCTGATTTTGTGATCACCGGCTGCGGAACCGGCGAGGGTGCTATGCTGGCATGTAATTCCTTCCCGAAGGTATTGTGCGGCCATATTCAGTCCCCGCTTGACGCTTATCTGTTCAGTCAGGTTAACGACGGCAACTGTGTGGCACTTCCCTTTGCGGAGAATTTCGGATGGGGCGGTGAGCTGAAGCTGGAATACATTTTTGAAAAATTATTCTGTGCGCCCGGTGGCGGCGGTTATCCTCCTGAGAGAGTCGTGCCCGAGCAGCGCAACAAGAAGATTTTGGACAAGGTCAAAGAGGTTACCCATGCAGATATGGTGACCATCTTAAAGAACCTGGATCGTGACCTGGTAAAGGGTGCGCTGTCCGGTGCGCCGTTTAGGGAGTATTTCTTCGCAAACTGCAAGGATGATGCGATCAAGGCGGCGGTTGAGGAAGTACTGAAATAAGGATTAAAAAGGAGAGAAACATGAACGCAGTATTAGAGCAGATCAGCAAGATCGGTATTGTTCCGGTGGTTGTGCTGGACGATGCCAAAGATGCGAAGCCTTTGGCTGAGGCATTGGTAAAGGGTGGGCTTCCCTGCGCGGAGGTAACCTTCAGAACCGCAGCAGCAGAGGAATCCATCAAGATCATGAGCGAAGCATTCCCTGAGATGCTGGTTGGTGCAGGCACTGTACTTACCACAGAGCAGGTTGACCGTGCAGTAAATGCAGGTGCAAAATTTATCGTTAGCCCGGGACTGAATCCCAAGGTTGTAAAGTATTGTATCGAAAAAGGAGTTCCCGTAACTCCCGGTACCGCGAACCCTTCCGATGTGGAAGCAGCGATCGAACTGGGACTGGATGTAGTGAAGTTCTTCCCTGCTGAGGCAGCAGGCGGACTGAATATGATCAAGTCCATGGCAGCACCTTATACTCAGATGAAGTTCATGCCTACCGGCGGTATCAACGCAAAGAATATCTGCGAGTACCTTGCATTTGACAAGATCATTGCCTGCGGCGGTTCCTGGATGGTGAAAAAAGATCTGGTTGCGGAAGGCAAATTCGATGAGATCCAGGCTTTGACCGAGGAAGCAGTGAGAACCATGCTTGGTTTCAATCTGAGACACATCGGCATCAACAACGAAAATGCAGAGGAAGCAGAGAAGGCTGCAGATTGTTTTGATACGCTTTTCGGCTTTAAGAAGAAGATCGGCAACAGCTCCATTTTTGCGGGCATTGAGGTTGAGTGCATGAAGAAGATCGGCCGTGGCAAGAACGGTCACATTGCGATCGGCACCAACAGTGTTGTCCGGGCAAAGAATTATCTGGAGACTGTAAAGGGCATGAAGTTTATCGAAGAGTCCGCTGTAGTGAAGAACGGCAAGCTGACCGCTATTTATCTCGATTGTGAGATCGGTGGTTTTGCAGTACATCTGGTACAGGTGTAAACGCATAGCCGGCGGATCGCTTTTGGTTTTTCCCCGAGAAGTATCGCACTATAGCAGTGTGATCCGGTCTGTTCGCGCAGACCGAATATATTACAACTATTAACACAATCCTAAAAAAAAGAAAGGAAACAAACAAAATGGCAAAAGTAATTACTATGGGTGAGATCATGCTCAGACTTTCCACCCCCAATCATGAGAAATTTATTCAGGCAGACGAGTTCGATGTATGTTACGGCGGCGGTGAGGCTAACGTAGCTGTATCTCTGGCTAACTATGGTCATGAGGCTGAGTTCGTTACCGCAGTTCCCGACAACGAGATCGGTGAGTGCGCAGTTGCTGCATTGAGAAAGTACGGCGTAGAGACCAAGCACATTGCAAGATGTGGTGAGAGACTTGGTATCTACTATCTGGAGAGCGGCTCCGCTATGAGACCTTCCAAGGTTGTATACGACAGAGCGCATTCCTCCATTTCCACCGCTACTGAGGCTGATTTCAACTTCGATGAGATTTTCGAGGGTGCTGACTGGTTCCACTTCACCGGTATCACTCCCGCAGTTTCCGATGCTGCCGCTGAGCTGACCGAGAAGGCTCTTATCGCTGCAAAGAAGCACAATGTAAAGGTTTCTGTAGACTTGAACTTCCGCAAGAAACTGTGGTCTTCCGAGAAGGCTCAGAAGGTTATGAAGAACCTGATGAAGTATGTTGACGTATGTATCGGAAACGAAGAGGACGCTGAACTGGTTCTGGGGTACAAGCCCGGCAACACCGATGTTACCAGCGGTGATCTGGAGCTCGGCGGTTACAAGTCCATCTTCGAGCAGATGGTTGCAGATTACAACTTTGAGTACTGCATCTCTTCCCTGCGCGTGAGCCATTCCGCTTCCGACAACGGCTGGTCCGCATGCATCTACTCCAGAGATACCAAGGAGTTCTATCACTCCAAAGAGTACAGCATTCGTCCTATCGTTGACCGTGTAGGTGGCGGTGATTCCTTTGCGGGCGGCGTGATCTGCGGTCTGGTAGACGGCAAGGACTTCAAGGCTGCTCTTGAGTACGGTGTAGCTGCATCCGCTTTGAAGCACACCATCCCCGGCGACTTCAACCTGGTTTCCAGAAAAGAAGTTGAGACTTTGGCTGGCGGCGATGCTTCCGGACGTGTACAGAGATAATCAGACCATGATAGCGGACACAGGCGGGGCTCCTGCCTGTGTCCGTTGGTTTTTCTGAAAGTTGCATTCATGGGAAAGGAATACAGATGAAGGTAAAAAAAATATACTTTGATATGGATGGTGTTTTGGCTGATTTTGACCGTGGAATTGAGGAATTATGCGGAATGAAAGCAATCTCACAGGCGGATAAGCACCGTCATCCGGGATGCGATGATGAGATGTGGGAAAAGGTAAGACAGGTAGGTCATTTTTACGATAAGCTGGAGCTTATGCCCGGTGCAAAGGAAATGTTTCATGCGGTATATGCAAAATATGGTGACGCCTGCGAGATCCTGACCGGTATTCCGAAGCCTAGACGCGGTATTGTGACATCCGGTGAGGATAAGACCAGGTGGATGAGAAGAATGTTGTCGGAAGATGTTGTGGTAAATATTGTGTTCCGCGAAGATAAGCCGGAGTATTGTACCGGTACGGATTGTATTTTGATCGATGATCTGGAGAAAAATATCAGGGCATGGGAGAAGATCGGCGGAACCGGGATCTTACATACAAGTCCGGAGGAAACCATGCAAGCCCTGAATGATATGGGCATATTGTAGTTATTTTCGGTGATCTTGCTTTTGAAATTCTTCGATCATCTGGTGCAGAGCAGCCAGTTCTTTCTCGGTGATACGCTTAATCTCTTCCTCAGTGTGGGTATAATAAAAAGATGGCGGGAAGAGATCGTAAGAGCTTCCACCATAAAAACGCCAACGGGAATCCATGTGGATCAGTTTGATGCGGAATATGATTTTTTTGATCATTTTTCGCAGTAAGTTTACAACCTTTTTCATGATACATACTCCTTTGAAAATTCGGTAGCAGAGGGGAAAAACGGTACCTCTGTGGGAAAATACAATGCTTCAATAAGGAGAGACAGAAACATCGGTAAACACTAGTGAGCCGATTTTTTTGTGCTTAAATAGTAAGTGCTATTTATAATGTAATGCATGCGTGCATAAAAATCAATCAAAAGTACACTTTTATATAGTGATAATCGGATAAAATTTAAAACATATGTTTCTGTACTTAAGTAACTATATCTTTTTTAGGGTTACGTGAAACCGATAAGAAAATTAAAATGAAGATAAGATGCTAAGTGAATATGGAATGGAACATGTGAGGGTGAAAGTATGCCGGATTCAGAGTATGGGCGCATGGAAATACGTCTGAAGGAGCTTTTGGAACAGAAAGGACTGTCCAGAAATAAACTGTCCCATAAAATGGAGATGAACTGGAAGCAGATAGACAAGTACTGTAAAAATGAAGTTACTCGCTTGGATGTTTATGTTCTTTGTAAGCTATGTACAATATTGGAGTGCAGAATAGAGGATTTATTGGTTTTCCATCCGGCAGATGAATGACCGACCGGCAGCGGGGAGTGTTGAACTCCC
>CADBNO010000106.1 GCA_902796105.1 uncultured Lachnospiraceae bacterium
GCCACCGGCACCTCATGCCCTGACACCATGTACTGCAAGAATCCGGAAAACACCGGAAGCCTCCCCATATTTCCGATAAAGACAAAAAAAGCCGTAAAGGTCAAAAGCAGGCAATAGTCCACGCGCCGAAACACCCGCACATCCACGATCGCTACACCCACTACCACCGCTGCCATCGTGATCCACAACGGTACGATCCGTGCAACAGTCCACAGGCACAGGATAAACAGCCCCATATACACAGCCACTGCGAACTTTCCGGCCGCCAGGGTATCAAAGCTTCTGTGCGTACTCCCCGGATCCACCAAAACGTTTACCCGCGGGGTTTCGTCCGTCTCTCCGGTTCCCGCCTCCTCTGCTCCGTCCGTCTGTCCGGTCCGTACCTGTCCGGTTCCCGCCTCTGTGACGTCCGCCTCTCCGGTCCGTACCTCTCCGGTTCCCGCCTCCTCTGCTCCGTCCGTCTGTCGCTCCAGCCATCTGCCGAGTCCTACGCAACCGATCGTCAGCAGCCCCAGCGATGCCGCGCTGTATGGCAGCATAGTCTCCACAAAATCCGCCCAGTCCATACCGGAAATCCCATACAGATACAGATTCTGCGGATTGCCGATAGGCGTCAGCATGCTTCCCAGATTCGCCGCGATCGTCTGCAGCACCACCGTGGGAAATACCATACGCCGATACAGTTTTTCCCCGGACAGCCTGCCTACGGTAAACACAAACGGCACGAAGGTGATCAACGCTACATCGTTGGTGATCACCATGCTGAAGACAAAACACAAAAACACCAGGATCACAACAAGACTGGAAGGTTTGCGGGTTCTCGCCAGAAGCCGCATTGCAATCTGCTCAAAAACCCCAATCTTCTGCAATCCTGCCATTACACTCATCAGACAGAACAATATGCCCAGTGTACGAAAGTCGATGTAATCCCTGTATGCCGCATCCGGCGGCACCAGAAAAGCTGACACTACCGCCAGAACAAAGGCCACGCACAGCACAACCTCTTTTTTCAGAAAATCCTTTATTCTATTTCCCAAGGTATTGTTTGTTTTCATAACGCCAATCATAGCACAGTTCCGGAAAAAAAGAAACAGGGAAAAAAGAAACAGGAAAAGAATACTCTCGTGCATTTTGTAAAAACTAGGAATATACGCAGGATCAGGAGCAGACAAGGGACCCGGAGTACACGCGGATCCAGCGTACACGCGGGGCGTCCCGACAAATTGACTAACCTACGGAGATGATGATCATGAACGCTTCTTTATCCACAGACCTGTCCGAAAATATACAAACCCTGCACCGGCTGCTGCCGATCGGCAAAAGTTTCGACCTGGTGACCCGTGACCTGTATCTCGGGGATACCCGGGCTTACTGGATCGGTGTCAACGGCTTCTGTAAGACCGAGCTTTTGCAGCGGATCTTCTCGGATCTGCAGGATCCCGGATACACGAAGGATACACAGATAAAGGATCTGGTCTGTTACATGAATGCCAAAATCGGATTTGCCCAGGTGGAGGCGGAAGGCAATTGGGAGAAACTGATCCGCAATCTGCTCAGCGGCCCCTCCCTGCTCTTCGTGGACGGCTTTGCTCAGGCGCTGATCCTCGACGCCCGCACCTACCCCGTCCGCAGTATTTCCGAGCCGGATGCAGAACGGGTAACGCTGGGTGCAAGAGATGGCTTCGTGGAAACCATGCTGTTTAACGCCAATCTGATACGACGCCGCGTGCGATCGAATGATCTGGTCTTCGCTATGCATACGGTGGGCAGCGCCAGCCGCACGGATGTAGCGGTTGCCTATCTGGAAAGCACCGTGAACCGGGAATTGTTGACCGCCTTGACCCAAAAGCTGGAAGAACTGAACCGAACTTCCAAAGTAACTTCTCTTACCATGGGCGCCAAAAGCCTGTCCGAACTTCTAGTACCTCACAAATGGTGGAATCCCCTGCCGTCCATCCAGTATACCGAGCGGCCGGACGTGGCATGCAGCTATCTCATGGAGGGACATATTCTGATCCTGGTGGACAATTCGCCTCAGGTACTGCTTTTACCGGGAACGATCTTTCAGTTTACCCAAAGCCCGGAGGACTATTATAAATCCCCCCTTGTGGGTTCCTATTTCCGTCTGGTCCGTTTACTGTGCATTCCCGCCGCCCTGCTTCTTTTGCCCGTGTTCCTGCTCCTTGCGGTGTATTTTCCACAGGTCAGTGAAAAAATGCATCTGCTTTCCACAGGACATCCCGCTTCATGGCGCATTATCCTGTATGTCTTTGCGGTGGAATTTGTGCTGGATCTGTTCAAATACTCTGCTGCCCAAAGCTCCGGACATTTCTCCGCTCCTTTGTCGATCGTGGGCGGGCTGTTGATCGGTGACACAGCTGTCACCTTAAACTGGGCATCCACAGAAGCTTTATTCTATGGCGCTGTTTCCCTTCTCGCCACTCTGTCCATCTCCAGTCTGGAGCTGGCAGATGCCCTCCGGGTTTACCGGATCTTCCTGCTCATCACCACCGCCGCAGGAGGGGTTTGGGGCTTTGCGGCAGGCTTAGGACTCGTATGCCTCTCCTGCCTCCTCACGCCTGTATTCGGCGGTATGAGCTACTTCTGGCCGCTTTTTCCCTGGAACAAAGAAGCGCTGGCGACCCTGCTCTTCCGCTACCCGACAGTGAAAGCACAGCCAAGCAAAGCCTGGAACAGAGGCCATGTACACACAAATAAGAAATAAAAAAGGAATGAGTCTGTATTATCCCAAACTCATTCCCTCTTATAACATCGTATCCTTATGTATTGCTTTTACGCAACATTTTTCGAATCTCCCCTGTTTTCGAAGCATTCTCTGTTTTGAAGATCATTCACTGCTTCGGATCACTATCACTCCTTCACAACCTCAGCATCCGGAGCATTCTTTTTCACGCTCTCAATGCCGTTGGTGCAGCCCTGCAATGCCTTGTAGCCTTCGCCGGTAGCAATGACCTGACCGTTGGTTGCCTTCAGGCGGAAGCGGAACTCGCCTGCCTTGTCCTTATAAATCTCGAATTTCGGATTCTTCTCTGTTTGGAACCCTTCCTTGGTCTGATCTTCAACCGCTGCAACAGGTGCATTCTTTTTCACACTCTCAATGCCTTTCTTGCACGCCGCTTCCGTCGTATAAACCTCAGAAGTAGCGATAACCTCACCGTTGCCAGCCTTCAAGTCAAACTTGATGCCTGTCTTTGTTTCTTTGATCACAAACTTGCCCATAACCCTTCTCCTTTTCTTCTTATGAATAATTTGATGAATCATCTGAATGTATTCACAAAAGCCTGTGTACATTCTATTTGTTTGACGAATGCATTCCCATACGAACCATTGTCACACTTTATTTTACACATGATTCATTCGCCAGTCAATACATCTTTGGAGATAATGAACGTAATCCGGGTTTTTGCACATTCCCTTTCCGGCTACATCAGACAGCTTAGCCACATCCTGTCTGTTGCAGACTGTAGTCTTCATGACAATATTCAGCGGATCCACATCCGTGTCATTGGAAATATATGTGCCGATCCCGAACGCCACCTTTGCCCGACCCTCAAAATAACGGTAGATCTCGTCCGCACGCTTGAAATCCAAACTGTCGGAGAACAACAGCGTCTTGGTCGTCCCGTCGATCCCCAGCGCCTTATAATGTGCCAGGATCTTGTCGCCCCACTCCATGGGGTCGCCCGAATCATGCCGCACACCGGAAAACAAGGTCGCGTAAGTGAGTTTGAAATCCCGCAGGAAACAGTCTGTCGTAATGGTGTCTGTCAAAGCGGTTCCGTTCAGAACGCCATACTCCTCTACCCAGGCCTCCAGCGCATACCAGTTGGAGTAAGCCGGATTGTGCTTGTGATTGCCCTGTCCCACACACATGATCCACTCATGCGCCATGGTGCCCACCGGAGTCACATGATACTTCTTTGCCAGATACACATTGGAAGTACCCACAAATTTCGACCTGCCCAGATCTGCCTTCGCCAGCTTTCTTACCGCCAGATCCTGCGCATCCGCACATAATCTGCGGCGCAGACCAAACTCACTGAACGTGGAAATGTAATAGGTTCCGTCCGCAAGCCATTTGATCTTCTCATCCAGTCTCCGCTCAAAGCTTGCCATCAGCTCATCATATTTGTACTGCATACGGAAATAAACCTCGTTCACAATCGCCAGCGTCGGGATCTCATACATGGAGGTGTTCAGCCAGGTGCCGCTGGTCTCAATGGTAAGCCCGCATTCCGCATCTGTACCGATGGTATAATCCTCATATCTGGGGTGCCACAGACGCAGGAAATCAATATAGGAGGACTTAAGCCAGGTGATCGTACCTAAATACGCCAGCTCCTCCTCCGTAAATTTCAGCTCGCAGTAAAGCCGGATCTGATTCTTGATCTCCTCCACCATCTCTTCGGTAAAATGTACATCCTCATTACGGCATTTGAAGCTCCACGTCGCCGTATAGCTGGGGAACTGATGATAGATCGCCTGCCCCATGGAAAACTTGTATAAATCCGTCTCCAGTAAACTTGTCACCATTCTTTCCATTCTCGTTGCTCTCCTTGTTTTTGTTGTATTTACTATGACCTGTCAACCACCCGGTATCACATTCTCTCAATTGCCTTCCAATTTCTCCATCATTTCCCGGAACACGGATCCTCTGCCCAGAAATTCCGTACAATTCATATACTGTACCTTAAATGCGCGCCCGGCAGGCCCATGATAACACACATACCGCCCTACCAGTCTGCCGCCGAAATATTCCTGCAGCTCCTTACATACTGCCTTATCCGTCAGGTCTCTTGCCTGATTCTCTGCCCTCCGGTCAGTGTCCTCCACCCGGATCGCCACACAGCGCCTGTTCTTTTTGTTGATCAGCACAATGTCAAACACCTCGCCGCCGTCACTGCGGTACTTGGCAATGACATTCGACCCGGATACCATGGGATCCTTCAAGAGATCCGTCACCACAATATCCTTCAGCCGTTCCTCCCGCATCTGCGCCTCATCGTATGCAGATACCGGACCTGCACTGCCGATCAGCCCGGGCTGTGTAAAGGTGGTGTGATAACTCCTGCCGTTCTCCGGGATCTCCGCCAGTGCATCCATGGCTTTCAGAATTCTCCCTCCCTGCCCTAAAAACACAGAAAGATCCGGACCGTTTTCCTCATCCTCCGCGTACTTCAAGGCAATCTCCCGGATCCGTTCCCCGGAATCCTCACTCTGATACAGGAAGTACTCCTCCAGCGAACCGCCGAAAAGCCGCTGGTACTCTCTGAAGGACATGTAACTTGTCTTGAGCAGATGCAGTTTGTCCGCAAGCACACCTGCTTTCAAGCGGATCAGTTCATCACCATCCCCGCCGCACAGAACGACTTTTTTCCCGGATTGCGCAAGCTCCTCCGCCAAAAATCCGCAATTCTCCTCAAGCTCAGGAATCCTGTCCATATCGTCCAGGAAAAGATACCGGTATCTCTCCTCGCAAAGCACCGGCCTCAGGTCTGTCAGAGAATCCTCTGCCGAACATATGACCAAAAGGGAATCCGCATACAGCCCCAGCTGATCGATCGCCTGGCACATCAGCGTTGTCCGGCCTGTGCGATGCAGACCGCATACACCCATAACCCGCTTTTCCCGACCTCTGAGATAATCCTCCAGTTCCTCAAGACAGTTTCTTCTTTTGGATGACAGAAACCCGCTGTCTGCCACATATGTCCGTAACGCATCACCCGAATATACCGCACTATGTAATTTTGGCTCTTTATCTGCGCCTTCCATGTGATATCCTCCAGACTGGCATTCGCTATGTTGACAGTATACATCAAATTTCAGACAAAATCCACATTTGTTTCTCCATATTCCTGTCATATATTCTGATCAAGCCGGAAACCTGTTGCATTTATGGTTTGATTTGTCTATAATAATGAAAATGTTCGATCTGCCTAACAGGCAGTCAAATACCTGTCAGAAGGGAATACCGATCCATATGAATAGAAAATCATTTATATTATTGCCATATATCCTGCTTTTGCTTCTGTCCGTAATTGCCGGAACGCTCCTGATGGCCTTTGTCTATTATCTGCCTGTAGATCCGGAGAAGAAGGCAAATGCAGAGGAAACCCTGTGGAACCAGAACACTACCGCCGACTATCCGAATCTTACCTATGGAGAACAATACTATGACAGCTACCGCCCCGGCGTATTTGACGGCGGGACCGCGAACGGTGTCATCACTTATTATGCCTATAAGGAAAGCGGCGCCCGGAAATGGGCGGACGGTATGATCCCCGATTACGCGCGTTATTGGCACGGTTACCTGGTACTTTTAAGGCCCCTGTTATATTTCGTGGAATACAAGGATCTGGAAATCCTGAACTCGTTTCTCCTGCTTCTTTTCGCCCTGATCCTCTGCGGTGAGATCAGCCGGAGAAAAGGACTTCCCTATGTCCTCTTATTTGCGACCTCTTTTCTGTTACTGATGCCCATGGTTGCCGGCCTTTGCCTGCAATATATCCCGGTGATCCTGATCACATATTCCGGTATGCTTTTTATGATCCGAAAGCAGGATTTTCTGCAGGCGCGGAGCCGCTTTTTCCTTTTTACCATGCTGCTGGGAATACTGACGTCGTTCTTTGACCTTTTAACCTTCCCACTCTATACCTGGGGAATACCGGTGTTGTGGTGGATCCTGTTGGACGAAAGAGATGCAATAGAGAAAAAAGAAAAAGAATATGTGCTCCGGGTGATCGGTTCCGCCATCTCCTGGTTTTGCGGCTATCTGGGAATGTGGGCCGGAAAATGGATCGTAGGCTCCCTGCTTTTACAGCAAAATGTGCTCGCCGACGCGATCACCTCTCTGTTCACCCGCGGCGGATCCGGGTATTCCCTGCACGACCGATATTATTCGATCTATAAAAACTGGCGCCATTACAGCTATACCGGATACGCCATCATTCTCCTTGTCTGGCTTGTTGTCTGGCTGTATCACAGTTTCCGCAGCGGTTTGCGGCAAAGCACCAAAAGATATGCGCTGGGACTGATCTTCCTGTCGTCATCGGTATGGTATGCCTTCAGTGCGCAGCATGCAGACATCCATCACTATTTCACCTACCGGACCTTCGGCGTCATGATCGCCGCCGCGTTGGCCCTGATGCTGGAATCCATGTACGGCACCGGTCAAAATGTCCCTGCCGGGAGGAACGGGCGCCTGCAGCTGTTGCTCGTATCCGGCATCTGCTGTGCCGCCGCATTTGCCTGTGTCACTGTTTCCTGCGAAGAGACGGAGGTCAGCAACAAGACCATCCCCTGCTGGCAGGATGATTACTTTGTGGATCAGGTACAGATGGAAATGGATTATACTCCCGCCCGGAAAAGAATTCTGGGAATATGTATAGCGATGTATACCGAGAACAGAGAAGGTTTTTATTCTCTGCAGCTGTGCGATCAGGACCGTATCCTGTATGAAGAGAACATCCCTGTGTCCTTTATGGGGGATTTCAACTATGTTCTGTATCCCGTTGACTGGCAGGTGCAAAAGGGAAAGACTTATCGACTGAAGGTGCAATCCGTGGGAATGGAGCAGCCGATACAGCTCTATCTCTCCGATTATGATATGGCAGATTATCCGGAGATCGGCCCGGTGACACTGAACGGGCAAGCGTTGGATGCCAAGTCGTGCTTCGGCGCGATCTACTGGGCACCTCCCTTTTCCCGCAGCAGAGCGGCATTCCTTTGGGGCACATGGTTTACCGCTTTCCTGCTCGCTTTATACGTGCTTTGCCCGGATCACTCCAAGCGCAGATCTGCTGCGTCGTAGTGGACTTCAACGTTCTTCTTGTCATAACTGCGATAGAAATCGGCCAAAACCCGGTTGATGATCTGTCTGGTTTCGGTTTCGTCCATATTTTCAAGCAACATGATATACTGCACATTTGTGTACTTCGCAGCGGCGCCCACATTTCTGGTGGCGCCTGCGATCGCACGCTCCAGATAACCCATGATCTCGCCATGAGCCTCCAGTGAAACTTCTCCGATCGCACGCAGTGTGAACAATACGATCCTTACTTCCCCTTTATTTTGCTCGATAAACCCATGGATAAAATCATAGATCCGTCCAAATTCAGGATCTCTCGCTTCACGCAGATCCCCTTCAACCGTACCGTTCCTGTCCTCTGTCCTCAAAAATTCCACCAGATGCTGCAGATCCGCGGAATTCGCCACGGCCACATCATCGTCATCCCCCAAATGATCCAGCCTGTGGCAAAAATAATTGTTGCCGCCGTATTGCTTCGCCACAAAGAGTGCCTTGCTCGCATTCTCGTAGGAAACCATTACTCTGTCCTTCTCTGTCGCGATCTGCGTGATCCCCACAGAAACCGAAAGCCTGGACAACGAGGAATCCTTCAGCTCCATGACCTTGATCTTTTCCAGAAACCTTCTCGCTACATCCTCCGCATCCTCGGCGCTGTCCACCTGAGGCATGTATGCCACAAACTCATCCGCGCCGAAGCGGGCCACGACCTGATCCTCTGTGATATGCCGGATCTCGTCAGCCAGAATGCGCAGATATCTGTCCCCGACCATGAAGCCGTCCGCCTCGTTGATCTTGCGGAAATGATCGATATCAAAGATAAAAAGAGAACCCGTGCCCCTCTTTCCGATCTGTTCCTGCATCGCGTTGACACCCTGACCGCGACTCAGCGTTCCGGTCAGTTCATCCATTTGGATCTCCTCCTGCGCCGTCTCCTCAGCCTTGTCAATGACACGGGTCAGGATCTGTGTCGCCTGCTTCATCTCCGCAGGATCACTGTCCGGATCAAATACGGGCAGCCGATGCTCCTCCACCAGCCGGATCATGACTTCACATGCGGCGGGATCAAACTGCGTCCCCATCCCTTTTTTCAACTCCTCCAGCACCTTATCCTCCGGAAGATGCCTTCTGTAAATACGGTTGGAGGTCATGGCATCATAGGCATCCGCCACCCCGATGATGCGGGCGATCAGCGGGATCTCATCCCCTTTCAGCCCATCGGGATACCCCTTTCCGTCATAACGCTCATGATGATATCTGGCTCCCACATCCAGGTCATTTATCATCGTGATATCCTTCAGGATCTCACCGCCTGTGACGGTATGATCCTTCATCAGCTGATACTCCGCACTGCTGAGCTTGCCCGGCTTATTCAGAACAGAATCCGGCACACCGATCTTACCGATATCATGCAGCATACCGATGAAACGGATATCCTCCACCTGCTCTGCCTCCAGCCCCAATTCCTGCGCGATCGCAACGGAATACTCCGCCACACGCCGGCTGTGGCCTCTGGTATACTCATCCTTGGCATCGATGGTATTCGCAATGGTAGTGATCGTCTGCATCGTCATCAGACGAAGCTGCTCGTTTTTCATCAACAGTTCGTCGGAATACTTATTCAGTTCGCCGTTCAGCGTCTCCAGCTCTTCCGCCTGCTGGTACAGCTCTTCCTTCTGTTCGTTCAGCTCCTTATTGTACAAGATATTCGCCTTGTAGATATCATCATAAATGCGGGTTGCCAGATATGCCGCCAGAAAACAGACAAAGAGCAATGCCAGCTGGATCTCGGTCTCTTTTGTAAAAAATTCGGGAATCACACCCTTGCGGCAAAGCCGGTAAATATCGATCAGATTCACTGCCAGGGCGATAACGGAGGTCCCTACCACCAGATACGGATCATGATAAAGGACAAGAAACGCCGTAAGTGGCAGAATATATGTGAACACCAGAGTGGTAGAACCGGTCAGCATCGCGAAAATGTACATGAGAAAATAGCCAAGCACCACATAATACCGCAGATCCTGGCTCTCTTTATTTTTACTGTATAAAAAGGCAACCCCAAGCATCGGCAGGACCGTCACCGCAGAAAATGCAAGCAGGTAAGGAACCGTTCTTGCTCCTTTGACCACCTCGCCTGCATAACTCACAAACAGGATCAGAACGATCAAAGTCCACCCCAATATCAGGTTTTTATTAATCCTCTTCATCTGCGTATCCATACCTTGACCCCTCATTCCTTTACCACGGACTATCTACATTTATTATAATAATCATAGCAGATTTTGAGATCCGGCGCAACAAAAAAGCCCGTATCTACAGGCTTATCTGTTGCTTACACGTCCCGTTTCCGGATCAAGATCCACATCGTAGGAAATCGAACGGATATATTCATAAAATGACTGGATCGCCTTCGGATCCGTCACCTCTTCCGTACAGTATCCGGAAGCCTTGCAGGGGATCATCTGCCAGGTGACATAATCTGCAAGATCCTGCGCCCCCTCCGCGGAGGCTGACTCCATGTCGATCGTCGCACGTAGAAAAGCCGTCCGGCTGATCGATGCGTTGAACACAAAATTTCCCAGACTGTAAAAAATGGGCTTATCCCGGTAATACTCCACGCCCTGCAGCACATGAGGATGGGAACCGATCACCGCGTCCGCACCGGAATCGATGAGCTTCTGCGCCAGACTGCGCTCATAGCTTTCCGGGTGCTCTGCCTTTTCAATGCCCCAATGTAAATAGATCATGAGATAGTCACACTGCGGCGCCTTCTCCGCCACCAGCTTCGCAAGATAGTCGGGGTCGTATGCCGAAAGCATCCCCGGCTGGCGGTTCTGCACGCTCCACTGCGCCGACGGATAAACGCGGGAGGCCGCCATGAATCCCAGCGTATACCCGTTTACCTCCACCGTGATCATCTCTGCCGCGCGCTCCATAGTCTCTCCGGCTCCCATATAGGCGATCCCGGCATTGTCCAGCGTCACAAAGGTGTCGGAAAGCGCCTCTGTTCCGTAATCCAACGCATGGTTGTTGGCCAGGCTGGCCAGATCAGCGCCCATCTCCTGCAGCAGACTGACATTTGCCGGATCCGCCCGAAACGTATACGTCTTGTCCTGCTTCACACCGCCCGTACTAAAGCAAAATTCATGGTTGATGACGGTGTAATCCGCCCCTGTCAGCTCCTGCAGCAGCTGCTCTCCGATGATCCCGTCCACCCCCGCGGTCCGATAGGCATTCTCCACCCCGCCGTGGAGACAGACGTCCCCGGCATAGACAATGGTATACGCAGAAACAGGCTCCGATGCTGCCGGCTTGGCGTCCGGAGTCAGATCCAATACTGGCCCATTCGGCCCATTCGCTCCATTCGCTCCATCCGACCCATTCACTCCATCCGGCCCGGCTGTCTGCGCGATATCAGGGTCCGTCCCCTCTCGCGGCTGTGGCTGTTCATATCCGGACCGCTCTGCCGCACCAATCTCCTCTGCCTCCAAAGTCATGATCCGCTCGGCCACGTCGCCCTGCTGCCCGCATCCGGCAAATCCCAAGCTTAAAGCACAGAAAAGAACA
>CADBNO010000107.1 GCA_902796105.1 uncultured Lachnospiraceae bacterium
CTGATGCTTCAGCAATTCCTCCCGTTCGGCTTTTTTTACCGCGCGTTCATCCTCCAGCTTTGTATCCGGGATCATCTCCTGCCTTTTCAGCGTATCATGTACACTGTCTGAAAGGAGTTTACTGAAGGTGATCCCATCGCTGAAACGCACATCCATTTTGTTCGGATGTACATTCACGTCCACCTGCCTGGTATCCATGGTGATATGCAGTATACAGAGTGGAAATTTGTGCTGCATCAGATACTCTCTGTATCCTTCCTCCAAAGCTCTGGCTATCATATTGCTACGGATAAAACGACCATTGATGAAATAGATCTCAAAATTTCGATTGGACCGCACCAGAACCGGCTTGCCGAGATAGCCCTCCACTTTATTCCCATTGCTGTCCACCTGGATCGGCACCAGGGAAGACGCCACCTCTTTTCCGTAGATCCGATAAATAACTTCCTTCAGGTCTCCGTTTCCCGTTGTATGGAACTTCAATTGATTTCCCACCTGAAATTTGAAGGAGATATCCGGTCTCGACAGTGCCAGATGCTCCATCAGATCCGCTATATAACCGCCTTCCGTGGCCGGCATCTTCAGAAATTTTCGCCGTACCGGAGTATTAAAAAACAGGTTACGCACCAGAAACGTCGTCCCGTCCGGCGCACCAACATCCGCAAATTCCTTCTCCACTGCTCCCTCCAGCACCAGACGGCTGCCGGTAAGCGAATCTGCTGTTTTCGTGATCACTTCTACCTTGGCTACCGCTGCAATACTGGACAGTGCCTCTCCCCGAAACCCGAGACTGGATATCCGCATCAGGTCTTCTGCATTCTCGATCTTGCTGGTAGCATGCCGCATAAAGGCCATACGAAGCTGTCCTTTTTCCATCCCCGAACCATTGTCCGTCACACGGATAAATTCAATCCCGCCTTCCTTGATCTCCACCGTGATCGCCGTCGCTCCTGCATCCATCGCATTTTCAACCAACTCCTTCACCACACTGGAAGGTCTCTCGACAACCTCGCCGGCTGCGATCTTATCAATCGTGGCAGAATCCAAAACATGTATCTGCGACATCTGTTTTCCTCCACCTCTTCCCTTTGCTGTAATGATGCCTTCCTATGCCCTCTCTTCATTTCGATCTGTCACATATTTGGAAAACACCTCTGCATACCGATCCTCAAAACAAATCACATCTACATCTTTGTATTTGATTTTCTTCGGACTATACCACTCTCCATCGGCATCAAAAAACGAAAAAAGAACACTTTTATCATTCACCTTTTCCACATTGCCGATATAATAGCAATGACCGTATTTATCATTGTACACATCCATGGAAATGAGTTTGTCTGATTTTCGGAATGTTTTGAAAATACTTTCATATGATCTGAGATTCACTTTGGGGACAGAAAGTGCATTAAGAACGCCCTCCGCCTGCATGATCTGCTCATATTTAGTCGTTTTGGCACCGATCATTTTCCTGATTTTGCGAATCTCAAAGATCAGATATCCATCCACTTGAAAATCTATATCACGCGCCGCAAGCACAAATTCCTCATTTCTGTCCAACACAATAAAATCGTAATATGACTTGTCATTTCCGATATAGGCGCTTATCACACTTCGGTTTTTCTTCGACTCATCCAATAACTTCTCCATCTTTTTCAGTTTCATTTTGCATCACCTCCGATACGATTCGGTTTCATTCATGCAATATACAAATTCCCAAATATACAAGTTCCAATATACGCTCCAATTTATGGATCCAATCTACGGATCACCCGCAATAGATCTCCCTTATAAATTTCCGCACCTGTTTCCACGCCTGTTCCGCCTCCGGATATCTGGTCAATCCCATCTGGAACACGTGAAACATGCCGGGAAAAATCTGTTCCTTCACATGCACTCCACAGATCTTTGCCTTTCTGGCCACCTCTAACGTGTCGCTCAACAGCATCTCCCGCTCTCCCACCTGCATGAGCATGGGCGGGAATCCGGTATAATCCCCAAAAACAGGCGATATGTAAGGCTCTCGCGGATCATGTTCCCCCGGATAGGCATTGTGATAGACCAGCGTATCCGTAGAGCCGCCGAACATGGGATCCGTGTTAAAATTCTCCGTGTAGGAATCCCCGCTTAGGGTCAGATCAGTCCAAGCGGACATGGTGATGACCGCCGCCGGCAAAGGCATCATTTCATCCCTGAGATATAGGGTCAACGCCAACGCCAGACCGCCGCCCGCCGAATCGCCTGCCACGATGATCTCATCCCCCGCATAACCCTGCGCCAACAGATACCGATACGCCTCTATGGAGTCCTCAAAGGCCGCCGGATAAGGATGCTCCGGCGCAACCCTGTAATCCAGGCTGGCTACAGCCCCGCCGGAAATCTTCTGATAAAGCGCCGCCATATTCCGGTATGTATTATGCAGTTTCCCGTAATAACCGCCGCCATGAAGCTGAAGCACCACCAGTTTTTTCCCGTCCCCGCTCTCCGGCTCTATCCACTCCATCCGACAGTTCGAAAGCTCAATCACCTCATGCTTCAGCCCCTCCGGCACATTCCAGTGATGTTCCATCGCCGTAAACCTTCTCCTGAGTTCACCACTCTGTGCCTTATGCCCGATCCCTGGCATGTGGTTGAGCATTTCCACTGCCTTCAATGCCCGCATTCCGCCGGGACTCACCGTCGTTTCCTTTTCCGGCCTGTTATTTTCTCCGCTATTCAGTTTCTGATCGTCTTTCCCAAGCATTTCCTGTTTTTCTTCCCCTACCGCCAAACACAATACATTTCATCTCAACATCTCTTCACACATGAAACCTTCGCTTCAGTTCTCTCTTAAACTGCCTGTCACCAAACAGGATCGTCGCCGCAAGGAACAATCCCGTCACCAGCGCACAGATAACCGGCAGAACAATGTTTTGAATATGTTTTGTCATATAAAGTAAAATGATGACCACACTGCTAAGTGCCATCAGCAAAAGCAAAGCCAGATAACTATACCAGTTCTGTCGATTCAACATCATAAAGAAAAAGACCATCCCGTCTCCCAACAGGATCAATCCCGGAACCGCAAACTCGATCGCCCAGCCATGATTTCCTGTCATGCGGTCGATCAGCAGCAACAGTGCCACTGTGAAAAAAATCTGCGCGCCTACCTTAAACGCGGCGCCCGCATCATGCCTGATCCAATACACCACGAACAGATACGTGTATAAAAGCGCGATCCCCACAATTGCCGACCAGTACATTGTCGGTGTAAAAATAACGTTTACCGTCACTGCGGCAGCCTCTCCCAGGATAAAGCAGAACAGGATCAACCGCATGAAAAAGCGGATCTGCCTCTCCCTGTTCCTGACATTCGGATAGGCCGCACCCATACCATATTGTCCGGCGATTTCGGCCGCGCGCTGCGGCTCCGCTTCCTCCAGCATTTTATGGCAAAGCGGGCAGCTGTTTCTGTTATCCAAAACCATTACTTTACAATTACTGCAATAATTCATAGGTTCCTCCGAAATACGCCGTCAGGCATCCTCATATACATCGTTGGTCTGCAGTACAACCTCCACCCCGTCCGCTGTCAACGTCTGGAAAAAGCACTTCTGCACAGAGGTATCGCTCAGGATCGAACTGAAACACACGGTCAGGATCCCGTTGTAGGAGCAGACGCTTCCCTTCATGTTCTGTCCTGCCGACATGGACAAAAGACAGGCAAAATTTTCCACATACGGCCTGTATGGATCCCGCAATTCAATATTCCCGATATTTGTGATCGTTGTGGTACTGTTATGTCTGGACGCCTCATACACCTGTTTGATCGCAAAGTTCTTCAGCGCAAGAGGAATCAGCCGCAGAATGAAATTCTGTTCATTCGACACATTATACGTGATGATATCATCCAGATTTTCCTTCGTGATCTGCTCTTTCAGACTATCGGTCGTGATTGCCAGCACCTCCGCAAAGCTGTATTTCTCGATTCGCTCCTCCGGCTGAAATTCCGCAGTCACCATGGCAAAGAAATTTTTCATTGTGTGGGAATCATAAAACGGTCTCAGATTCACCGGCACGCAGCATGCGATCGGCACATCGCTGCCTCTGTTATGCAGATAGCCTTTATATATCGCATAGGTGAAAGCACCAACCAGATATTGATTGATCGTTACGCCGTATTTTTTACAGGCTGCTTTGAGAAGGTCGATCCGCATGGATCCCTGGATCACCCCCACGGCTCCGCCCATCAGCTTCTCCCCCTGCAGCGTAAGCGCATGGGATGACTTATACTTTTTGCGTTCCTTCACCGGTTTCTTATAATTTTTCAGATAGCTGTCTTCTTTATCGAAATAAACATCTGCGGATATCCTGTCCGGTTCTTTGGCAAGCGCATCGGGATATTTGAGCCGCAGATACTGATATACCAGTTCCTTCAGAAAAACAATCCCGCCAAACCCGTCTGTCAGTACATGGAACACTTCCAGATTGATCCGTCTGCCGTAATAGGTCACCCGGAACATATAATTATGATTCTGGCTCTTGTTGATATACGCACCGGGATAGGCATACTCCTGCCTGACCTGTGGCGGCGTCTTTCGGTTTTCCTCAAAATAATACCAGAACATCCCCGCCCGCAGACACATCCGGAAGACCGAGAAATGCGGCAGCACCCGGTTCAGCGCCTCCTGCAGCAGCACCCGGTCCACATCCTCTGTCATCACAGCAAAGATGCGATATACATTTGTCATATTCTCACTGGCAATCACCGGAAACAATAACGCCGTATTGTCCAGCTTGTCCCAGGATGTATTGATATCTATGCTCAAGCTCCCACCTCTGTCTGTTATCTTCTTTGTCCTGCATCATTCATCCGCAGGAATCTAACCCGCATAATCCGGTGCAACCTGCACCAGCCTGCCCTCTCTGTCAAACCGCAGCAAAAAGCTCTGTGTGGAAATCGGCTCCGGTCCCGTATAATACCCCAGATACCCGCTAAATTCCATATCTGCATCCGCATATGTCTCTAAATCGTATTCCGCAAGAGCGGACAGCGGCTTTCTGTTTTGAAGGTCATTCTCCAGAAATTCATTCCAACCGGATACCACATTTTTCTCCGCCAGATATACTTTTGCCATTGTATCCGAAACATTTTCCAGCTGGTTTCCTTCATAATCCTCGTACCTGTCTACGGGCTGAAAATACACATATTCCCCGGAATCACCAAGCGCCAGATACCCGGTCAGGACCAGATTGGCAGGTTCCTCGCGCATAACGGTTATCGTTCCGTCTGCGTCCATCCTGTCGTATTCCGTATAAAGCGTATCATAGTATTCTCTCCAGCCGATAGCCTGAGAAGGATCGTTAAATAACCGCTTCCGGACAAAATAGTAAGCATCATTGATCCGGCAGACCTCCTCCAGACTCTCCGACACAAAAGTCTCTGTATCCGCAGGCGGTACCAGACCTGCGTAGAGCAGCTGTGGGTCTCCTTTTTCGTCATAGGTTCTGATACCGCTTCCCTCATACGCTCCGCTGTATTCTGCAGTGAAAGGGATCCCGTATCCCGTTTTCAGTTCACCGTCCTCCATCCAGAGATACACTTCCTGAAACATTTCTTCATCATCCTCGTAAGATGCTGTTTCCACCTCAAGCTTCTGCAGGGAATTCTCCTTTGTAAGATCCGCCTCACAGACAAAACCGCCATTATAGAACATCCCCGTTCCGGCATAATAAGACAGCGAAAAATAAGCTTTATCGCCGTCCACCAGAACCTGCGTCACATCCGGATACTCATACCAATTACCATCCTCGTTCAGACACGGCATCTGTCCCAGCACCATCCATTTCTCCGGGTTGGAGATATTTGCCGCCAAAATCCTGTAATCCGGCGTTTCTCTCTCATAATCGGAATAAATAGCAAACAGATAATCTCCGTCAGTCCCGCTGTAATAAGCATCACTATTCCCTTCCGACTTCAGTCTGCCCGTAAGCTGATCGCCTTCATAGACCATAACGATCGCATTTCCGCTCTCATAATCCGTGACAAACAAATGCCTGGAATCCCCGGAAATGCCCTCCAGATATCCCTGACACACAACCTCCTGCTCACCGGTCTTCTCATTGACCCGATAGACCCGGTTATTCTCAAGCTCCGCATCATAATGGTCGTAATAAAACCATCCCTCACAGTAATATAGCGTGATATCACTGTCATCATACTCATTTTTCTCGCACTCCGCGATCTCCGTCAGCTTTCCTTCCGCCTCATCATAACAGCACAGGGTTGCCCCGGCGGCAAAAAAGACCCTCCCGCCCTTTTTCACAAAACAGCTGCCATTGCCCATCAGCTGCTCCTGCGCGTCAGTCTGCTGCCCGCTTTTATTTGCGCCATCCGCCACCTGGCCATCCGGATCCTGCCCCGTCTGACCGGATACTGCTTCCCGCCCGGGATCCCCGCTTTCGCCGGCATTGCTCAGCTCCGTCGGTTTTGCAGCACCGCAGGCGCTCATGCCAAGCAGCAACGCAATACCCAGGCCGGCAAGCCGGAATCGTTTCCTTATTCTGTTTGCTTCCGTTATCTTGGTTGCTTTCCCGCTTCTTTTCATGACTTCTATATATTCCCTCGCCCTTCCCCGACAGAACTTTACTGCGCTGTCCAGCGGTTGCGCAGTTTATTCTGCAGTCTGTATAAAGTGTTCATCGCATCCAACGGCGTCAGCGTCGTGATCTCCACTTCCATCAACTCCCTGATCACATCCTCGTCCGTCACCGTCTCAAACAATGACATCTGCGCCATGTCCAGCTCATCCATCTTCGGCAGCTTTTGACCGCCGCTCTTTTTCTCTCCCTTGGTATCCATCGCGATACTCTGGACTTTCTCCGTGATGTCGTTGTCCGAAAGCTGCTCCGCGATCTCCTTCGCCCTGTCGATCACCATATCCGGGACGCCGGCCAGCTTTGCCACCTGAATGCCGTAGCTGCGATCCGCACCGCCCTTCACGATCTTTCTTAAGAATACAATATCATCCCCACATTCCTTCACCGCAATACAATAATTGTTCACATTGCTCATCTTGCCTTCCAGTTCGGTGAGCTCATGATAATGCGTGGCAAAAAGTGTCTTTGCCCCCAAAAGTTTCCGGTTGCTGATATGCTCGATCACCGCCCAGGCAATGGAAAGGCCGTCAAAGGTGGATGTTCCTCGCCCGATCTCATCCAGGATCAGCAGACTGTTGGCAGTGGCGTTACGCAGAATATTTGCCACCTCATTCATTTCCACCATAAAAGTGGACTGGCCGCTGGCGAGATCATCCGACGCCCCCACCCGGGTAAAAATACGATCCACGATACCTATGTTTGCAGACTTTGCCGGCACAAAGCTTCCGATCTGCGCCAGCAGAACGATCAGTGCGGACTGCCTCATATAAGTCGATTTTCCCGCCATGTTCGGTCCCGTGATGACACTGATACAATGACTTCCGTTGTCCAGATATGTGTCATTGGCAATAAACAGATCATTGGTGATCATCTGCTCCACCACCGGATGCCTGCCCTCCTTGATATCGATCACACCTTTTTCATTCAGCTTCGGGCGCACATAGTGATTCCGCTCTGCCACCACGGAAAGCGACGCAAATACATCCAGTCTCGCCACCGCCTTTGCCGTCCTTTGGATCCTCTCTATCTCCGCAGCTACCGCATCCCGGATCTTGCAGAACAGATCATACTCCAATGTCTGCAGCTTTTCCTCCGCATTCAGGATCGTGTCTTCCAGCTCCTTTAGCTTCGGCGTGGTATAGCGCTCCGCATTGGCCAGCGTCTGCTTGCGGATATAGTCCTCCGGCACCAGATCTTTGTAAGAGTTCGTGACCTCAAAATAGTATCCGAACACCTTGTTGTACTTAATGCGCAGATTTTTGATCCCCGTGCGCTCCCTGTCCGCCTCCTCCAGCTCCGCCAGCCATGACTTTCCGTCTCGTTTGGCGCTCCGCAGCATATCGATATCCTCATCAAATCCGTCCTTGATCATCCCGCCTTCTCGGATGGTGATGGGAGGTTCCTCCTCGATGGACTGCAGGATCAGCTGATACACATCCTCCAGACTATCTATTTCCTCTTTGATGGAGGTAAGCGCTTCTTTATGAAAATTATCGAGCACGGTCCTGATATGAGGAAGCATTTCCAGCGAATTGCGAAAAGCGATCAGATCCCTTGGATTTGCTGTCTTGTAAGTCACCTTCGCCAAAAGCCTCTCCAGATCATAAACCGGATTCAGATACTCTCTGATCTCATCCCGCGAAAAACTGTCACCGTTTAACTCCTCAATGGCATCCAGTCTGCACTCCATGTCCGCCTTCTCGATCAGCGGCTGCTCAATATAGCTGCGCAAAAGCCGTCCGCCCATAGCCGTCTTGGTCTTATCCAACACCCACAATAACGAGCCTCTCTTCTGCTTCTCCCGCAGGGTTTCCGTCAGCTCCAGATTTCGTCTGGTGGAACTGTCCAACAACATATATTTACTGGTCAGGTAGGGATACAGATGCGTAAAATGTTCCAGGTCACTCTTCTGTGTTTCCTGAAGATACTGCAACATTGCTCCGGCAGCGATCATCCCGTTGGGAAAATCCTCAATCCCCAACCCGATCAGCGTACTGACTTTGAAATGCTTTAACAGTGTTTTTTGGCAGCCATCGTCATCAAACACATGTGCCTCCAGCGCATTGACGGAAATATGCAGTCTCCCCTTAAGATCCTCCACATCCACACCACTCATCAAAAAAGCATCATTGCAGATGATCTCAGAGGGTTCATACTTCATCAACTCATCCATGAGCTTCTTTAAGTCCTCTACCTCCGTCACGTAAAAATCACCTGTGGTCACATCTGCCGCCGCGATCCCTATCCCGGTGGACATATAAGTGATACACAGGATAAAATTATTCTTCGACGCATCCAGAGACTGCACATTGAGATTCGTGCCGGGAGTCACGATCCGCACGATATCCCGCTTTACCAGACCTTTTGCTAACTTCGGGTCCTCCAGCTGTTCGCAGATGGCTACCTTGTAGCCCTTACTGACCAGTTTGGTCAAATAACCCTCCACCGCGTGATAAGGCACGCCGCACATAGGCGCACGCTCCTCTTGTCCGCAGGCTCTGCCGGTCAATGTCAGTTCCAGTTCCTTCGAAGCCGTCACGGCATCATCGAAAAACATCTCATAAAAATCACCGAGGCGATAAAATAAAATGCAATCCGGAACCTGCTTCTTGGTCTCCATATATTGCTGCATCATGGGGGTTAATTCGGGCACTGTCTTGTACTCCTGTTCTATACTGTATTCTGTCAGCCAGCCGTTTTCTCAGCTTAGCAACTCCTGATCTAACCACGTCCTTACGGGCGCAATTTCCTATAGGACTAATAAGAGGCTGTCTGCACAAATCCTGCGCATTCAGCCTCAACTATACCACAAAATATTGTATTTGTAAATATTTCCACCCCGACCGGTCCACTCTCTTTTTGTTCAAAATTTTTCAGAAATTTTCAAAAATTTCTTATTACCGTACACCAAAACTCAGGCTACCGGCCGTTTCCCGTCATATCTCGCGAAAGGTCCCGCGGGGAATCCCTCCGTCCGCTTCTGACCGCAATAATCCGTATCAAACGTGATCGGAGATCCGTCAGGATTTTCAAAACGCTCCTCCGGTTCAAATGCCCGCCCTAAAGTATCTGTGCATATCATCCGCCGGGATCCGTCAGGTAAGGCTGCATAGATATCCGTGTCCAGGATCCAGCCATCCTCCCGCTCTTCCAGTGTCAGTCTGACAGGTCTTTCTTCCACCACCGCATCCTTCTCCAGTTCACATGGTTTTGCCCCGTTATAATACACATTTCCCGCACACCACACCGGCAGCGGCAGATAATAGCAATCCTTCACCCCGGAACCGTGACCGCAGTACCCGTCAAACTGTTTCAGCCAGGTCTCCTCATCCATATATCCGTCATAGGGATGCGTTCCGACCAGGATATTATTGTCATCCCAAATTTTGGATCCTTTGGCAGATTGCTCCATAAGCTCCTGCAGGAACGGCCGGATCGGTTTCTGTACGAAGATATTATTATAAAAACGCATATCGCCATGAAGAATTGTCATGAACCCGTCAATCTCCGTTCTGTGTGGAACATGATATGGCGTGTACCTCGCACTGTTTCCGGTTTTCGCCCCATTGTCCGTACCGGTTCCTACCCCGCAAAAAGCTCCTGCGATCAGATTATGCACCACCGCAACCCCTTGTGTGCAAAGCTTCATTGCCCGGTCTGACAACAGGATATTGTTGTCCACCAGTGTCGGTCCGTGGCTTACTTCAATGAACAGATCCTCTCCCAGCGTCCGTTTGCCTTCCTTGCACAGCAGATGTTTATACGGCAGAGAATTATCATGCAAAAGATTCCCTGTGACCCTCGTCCCCTGTGCCTGCCAGTCCAGCCAGATTCCTCTGGAACAGTGATGAATATGATTATGTCTGTATATCACATCTATGGCCGCATGCATCTTGATGCCGCCGATCTCTGCCCCTGCCAGATTCTGCCGCACATTGATGTGATGGATATGATTGTCTTCAATAACGGAAAAGACACCGCCCAGATGTCCCACTATCCCCGTCTGCCCGCAATCGTGAATATGACAGCGCCGGATCACATGCGAACCGATCCGCTCCCTGGTCCATCCCTCCCGCTGCGCACGGCAGATACAATCACGTTCCGTCTGCGTGCCGTCCTTAACTTTCTCCTTCAGCCACTTATTGTCATTCTCCGGCTGCAGATATTTGCCGAGAGAAATTCCGGAACATTTGGAATGGGACACCTCACAATCCTCAATGATCCAGCCTTTTGACCAGTGAGGTCCGATCATCCCCTCCTGATATGCCGTCGGCGGAGCCCATTGTGTCGCCGCCTTTGTCACCTTAAATCCGGACAGCGTGATATATCCCCTGCCCTCTTCCTCCGGATAAAAACAGTACCGCCGCACATTAATCTCCACATTTTCCCTGTTAGGATCGGCATCCTGAAAGTTTGCGTAAATTACGGTGCAATCGTCGGCCTCATCCTGCTCCGTGTACCAGGTATAAACAGAAAAATCAATGTCCCACGCAGGCTGATAAGGCTTGGGATCAAATACTTCCGCAAGTGTTGCCACCTCAAATAACGCCTTATCGTTCAAATATACCTCTCCGGTATGGCAGACATTGCGCTGCCTGGATCCGTCAGGCGCTGTATAGTACGCCGAGAACCAGTCCCCGGACACCATCGTGGTATACGGATTATACTCCGCAAACCATTCGCTGTTCAAAAGTCTCGCCCGCCAGACCGTTCCGGCACCTTTTTGCAGCCCGTCCGGCACACCATCCACTCTTTCCCAGTTTTTCACCGGATCCGCTCCGGTTATGACTGCCCCCAGTTTTTCGGTCGCCCTGTAGATAATGCGGGCTTTGGAGGTTCCTCCGTTTTTCGGATTTACCGCCTCTCGATAGATGCCGGGTGCCACCAGAATTTCATCTCCCGGCCCTGCCAGCTCAGCTGCCTGTGTGATCCTGGTAAACGGTCTTCCCTCGGAACCGTCTCCTCCTGCCGCAGCCTCTGCATTAACATGATAAATCATCCCCGTTCCCCCTTTTTATCCATTTTTCTCACTCTTTTTCCACTCACTGTGTTTTCGGCTTACTCTGCCTTCAGCTTACTCCGTTTTCGGTTTACTCCATTTTCGGCTTACTCCGTTTTCGGTTTCCGGTTTGCCCGTCTCTTTTGGAACCACGCGAAATAAAAGAAGCATAATGTGATCTGCAGCACAGTCGAACAAGGCGTTGCCAGCCCGATTCGGAACATGGTCACCGGCTCTATCCTGCTCATCAGAAAAGATACCGGCACACGCACCAAAAAAGCCCCGAGTATCCCCTGCGCCATTACAAATCCCGTATATTCCATCCCGTTAAAGAATCCGATAAAACAGAACAAAAAGCAAGTCAGCAGGCAATCGATGGCATACGCTTTCAGATAATCCGCCGATGCCGCTATTACCTGTACATCATTGGCAAAGATCAGCGACAGCATATCCCCTCTGAAAAAAGTAACCGCAAACATAATGACGCCGAAAAACACGGAGACACCGATGGCAATCTTAAGCCCCTGTATCGCCCTGTCAATCTTGCCGGCTCCGCGGTTCTGTGCCACAAAGGCGGACATCGCCTGCATAAAAGCAATGGGTACAAGCATGATGAATGCACACACCTTTTCCGCAACTCCAATACCAGCAGAGGCCACAAGCCCGAGACTGTTCACGATGGCCAGTACGACCAGAAAAGAAATACCCACCAAAAGATCCTGAAAGGCAATGGGAATACCAAGCCCCACAATCTTGCCGATGATCGCTTTGTCCGGTCTGATATCCTTTAGCGCAAAAGCAAACGGAAGCGTTTTCCTGCGTATCAGGACCAGGGAAATGATCACACTGATCATCTGTGCAAATACCGTCGCCAGCGCAGCACCTTCCGCTCCCATATGAAAGACCGCAACCAGCAGCAGGTCGCCCGCGATATTACAGATACAGGCGATCAGAACCGTCATAAGCGGCGTATGGGAATCTCCCAATCCTCTAAAAATACTGCCGATCAGATTATACAGAATGATCACCAGAGACCCAAACCCGCAGATGCGGATATAACTTTTCGTCAAATCGAAAGCTTCTTCGGGAGCCTGCATGATCCCCGCCAGGCCTCCGGAAAGGAGCGGCACAAGCAAGGTCAGCACCATACCGATCCCCACAAACATACATATCCCGGCACCAACGATCCTTCCGCCGGCTTCGGCATCCTTCTCTCCGATCTTTTGTCCCAAAAAGATAGTGATCCCCATAGACAGACTACTCATCAGATTTGTAAGTGTCAGCATGATCTGCGACCCGGTCGAAACGGCAGATACATCTTCTGCGCCTGCGAATTTCCCCACAACGATCAGATCCACCGCGCCGTACAGCGCCTGCAAAAACAAGGCGATCAAAACCGGAAAGACAAAACGCAGCAACGGAAACAAGATTTTCCCCTCCGTGAAGTCAATGCTGCTTCGCCTGCCTGAAGCAGCTCTGCTCCCCTCAGCTTTACCTGTATTCCCTTTATCTGAATCTTTTCTCACCATCTTTGTCCCGGTGCCTTTCTATCCATTTATTAATTATTAAAGACACCTATAACTTAACACAATTCACCACATTTGTCGACCATTTCCAATCCTGTCGGCAGCAAGCGTCCACCTCCCGTCAACAGTTGCGCAAGCCCCTCTGTGTCTGGTCATTTTTCTGAAACGCCACTACTCCGCAAGATAAAACTGTGCTTTCAGAAGATATAGCGGAATATTGACATGTGCGTTTCCCTTGCCGGTGTCCCATACTGTTTTCGTGATCCGATATGTCCCGGCATCCAGTTTGCCATATAACCATTCCCATTGGATCTCTATCTCCGCTTCCCCCTCCGGCGGGAGACTGAACTCTATATCGGTAAAGGCACCGTCTTCTATGATCTCCGGAACCTTCTCCCATGAATCCCCCGCAAGTCTTTCCAACGTATACGCTTCACCGTAATTCAGGTCTGTCCCTTCTCGCTTATCATATTGACGCAAATGCACCGTGCATCCGCCGGCTGTTACATGGCTCACACTCATCATGACCGCTATATTATAGTCTTCCGACTCTGGTATATATTGTCCGGCGCCGCCCTCCGTTTTACTTTCATCAAATCGGACCGTGTCCAAAATGGAAAGTGCCTCCGCCCAGTTTTCTTCTGTCCAGGAAGAACAATCTGTATGCTGCGCCACGATCCGGAACCTTTGATCCTCTTTCCCCTCATAAGTGATAAAATCCCAATGTTCCCTGTTGTCATAGGTTCCCATGTGTGCCTTTTTTCCCGCAAGAATGATCTCTTCCTCTGAGAGTCCGGTTCCGCACACCCCAAAGGAATCCGCATAAAAAAGCTCTATTTGCCCTTTTTCCGCATCCTTTGGCTTTAGGATCAGCCCATACAGACCATACATAAGCTTTCCGCTGTCAACGCAGGCAGCCTCAGCGCACCAAGTTTCCGGAACAGCTGCAGAGATCTGGCCGTACGGTCCTCCCACAGACACGACATCCGCCATTGTTCTATCATCCTCTGGCATAGCTGTCCGCGCAGAATGTTCACCATTATCTGCTTCTGTCATCCCGTCTGCTTCCGTTACCTGACCTGCCCCAGGCACCGATCCCGCTGTCAGGGTATCCGCAGGCACTGTTCCCGCCGTTTGCTCTGCCGAACGCTCCGTCGTTTCCGTATACGTTTTCTGACCACAGGCCGACAAACCCGCCAAAGCTGATATAGCCAGAATAAATACCAGTTTCTTCATACGCAAATTTCCTCCTTTTCTATAAAGAATAAGACGAAATCTGTTCTGAAAAGTTCTCCATTTCCTGCGATTTAATTTTGAGTCCCCATGCTCCAGTTCTCCGCCTGATGACGTATTCCGATAAATTTCTTATAGACACCTTCCTGCTCCAGAAGCTCTTTATGTGTACCGTGCTGAACTACTCTCCCGTCCTCAAGGACAAGGATCTGATCCGCCTTTTCTATCGTTGCCAGCCTGTGGGCTATCGTTATGATCGTCTTTCCTTTTGTAAGCTCCGTGATCGCATTCTGGATAAGGTGTTCATTTTCGGGATCAATGCTGGCGGTAGCCTCGTCCAGAATAATGACAGGTGCATCCTTCAGTATTGCCCTGGCGATGGATATTCTTTGCTTTTCACCACCCGAAAGCGTTCCTCCGCCTTCCCCTACCACCGTATCATATCCATCCGGCAGCTTCATGATAAACTCATGGCAGCAGGCCTTCCTGGCCGCCTCTATCATCTGCTCCTCCGTAGCTTCGGGATTTCCGAACATAATATTATTCCGGATCGTATCATGGAAAAGATACACATTCTGAAAAACCATGGAAATATTGTGGAGCAGACTGTCACAGGTCATTTTTCTGATATCTGTCCCGCCTAATGAGATACAGCCGCCGTTTACGTCATAAAAACGTGCCAGCAGACTACAGATCGTGGTTTTACCAGACCCCGAAGGGCCGACGATCGCCGTACTGGTGCACTCCGGGATATGAAAACTGACATTTTTCAGTATTTTTCTCTCGTCATATCCGAAATCCACATTTTCAAACCGGATGTCGAAATGCTCCGGCAATATATCCCGGCCATCGCTGTCTATCCTGTTGCTTCCTTTGAGTGCCTCCAGCTGCTCAAATGCATCGGAGATAACCCCGAGAACATGTGCACTGTCACTGATCGGCTCTACACTGGAAAATACGCTGAAAGAGAAAAACAAAAGCATGAGCAGGGAAAAGAAGTCCAATCCGCCCGTCATGCAGAAGCCGCAGGAAACAAACGCAATGGCAACCGTCCCGCACTTGAGTGCAAAAAGATGCAGACAGTTGGACGGGATAAACCCCCACTCAATTTTAAGATGGACCGACCTGCTGTCACGGATCGCCTTATCCATAGCCGCAAAGGAGGCGCC
>CADBNO010000108.1 GCA_902796105.1 uncultured Lachnospiraceae bacterium
AGCACCTTCTCCAATTCATCCCTGCCTGTGATCTGTGCAAACTGCTTTGCATCCAGCGTATCCAGACTGATATTTACCGCATTCAGTCCTGCTCCTGCAAATTCTTCTACCTGCTTCGCAAACAGCACGCCGTTCGTTGTCATCGCCACTGTCCCGATCTGCGGCAGCTTTGCCACATCTCCCACCAGTTTTACCAGATTCTTACGCACCATGGGTTCCCCGCCGGTAAACCGCACCTTCTTAAGTCCCATATCTGCCATCACCGATACAATGCGGTAAATCTCTTCTAAAGTCAGACAATCCGCATGTGCAAACTGTTCAATCCCCTCCTGAGGCATACAGTACTGACAGCGCAGATTGCACCGGTCTGTCACGGAAACCCGCAAATATTCTATCTTACGTCCATAGCTATCCTGCATGTCCATTATCTCCTCAGTCTTTCATCCAGATCAACGCGTCATCCGGGATCCGCAGCATGATCTCTCCCTCTGCGCACTGCTTCTTCCATCTCGCCCAATCCTCTTTCCCGGTTTCATAGGTCAAAAGCGAGTACTCCGTACGCTCCGCCAGACCTTTCTGGTAGAACTGGATCACAACGGAAAACGTATCCTCCACTTCGCGCAGGATATCGCAGATCAACAAATTACTGCTTCCACTGTTTTCTTTCCCCTGCACCCGTTCTTTGTCCCCCGGCTCCACCGGTACCAGATAATGCGCCCGAAAGCCTGCATACCGGTAAACGGTTCCATCTTCCGATCTGTTTGCCTGCTGCCCCGCCAGAACTTTCTCCGCTATCGGCGCATGCAGCCGGATTCCCCAATCCACGGCCATATAATCTCCGCCTTCCAACAGCTTCAGCCGCGTCACATTCTTACAACCGGTAAGCAATGTCGCCGCCAGGGTCTTCGGCGCCCGGAACAGTTCATGCTTCTCCGAAAGATCCGCAATATGCCCGTTTTCCATCACCGCAATGGTATCGGTCAGTCGATAACTCTCATTCCGGTCATGGGACACGAACACCACCGGTCCCCCAAACCCGTCCAATACATTCATAACCTCCCGCTCCATGCGCGCCTTAAGGAAATTGTCCAGCGCCGTAAACGGCTCATCCAACAGGATCACCTCCGGCTCCGCCGCAAGCATACGCGCTAACGCCACCCGCTGTTTCTGCCCGCCGGACAACTGTGCCGGATATAATTTCTCCTTGCCAACCAGATCAAATCGTCTGATATACTCCGCAGTCTTGTCCTTATCCCTCGCACCGCACAAAATGTTCTGTGCCACGGTCATATTGGGAAAAAGTGCATAGTCCTGAAACAGATATCCCACACCACGCTTCTGCGGCGGCACATCGATCCCTGCCTCCGAATCAAAAAGCACTCTGTCATTCAGCACGATCCGCCCTTCATCCGGCTTCTCGATCCCTGCAATGCACTTTAACGTCATACTCTTACCACAGCCGGATGCACCGAGGAGCCCCAATACACCCTCCCCGGTATCAAACGCCACATCCAGCACAAAATCACCTAAATTTTTCCTGATCTTCACACTTAAGTTCATATGTTTTCCCTGCTGATCTCTCTTTTCGCCACTACCAAGTCTTTGTTTTTTGTCTGCTCTCCAGCATATTTACCGCAAGCAGCACCACTGTACTGATCGCCAGATTCACTAACACCCAGGTAAATGCGCCGGCCTCATCATTGGTCCGCCACAGCTGATACACGGTAGTGGAGATCGTTGCTGTCTTTCCCGGTGTATAACCGATCAGCATACTGGTGGCACCATACTCTCCCAGCGCTCTGGCAAACGCCAACACCGTCCCCGCGAGAATTCCCTGCTTACACGCAGGCATCCGGATCTTCCAGAAAATATAAGTATTGGACAACCCCAATGTCTTCCCCGCATGAGAAAGATTCTCGTCAAAACTCTCAAACGCCCCTCTGGCCGTCCGATACATCAACGGAAATGCCACAACCGCCGCCGCCAGGATCCCACCGTACCATGTCATCACGAATTTAACCCCGAACCGCATCAGAAAAACGCCAAGCGGGCGTTTCACGCCAAACAACAGCAACAAAAAGTATCCGCATACCGTGGGCGGAAGCACCATGGGCAGTGTGAGCACCACATCCAGCATGCCCTTCACCGCCCTCGGCAGCCTCGCCGCATAGTAGGCGAAAAAAATACCCAGAAAAAACACAATCACACAACTGATCCCCGCGATCCGCAGGGAATTCCACAAGGGGTACCAATCCATAACCTACTCCTGTCCGATCTTCTTCTGCCACTTTCCTTTTTGCCGTTTATCGTTTATGCTGCGACAATCATCACTTCACCGGGCTGAATCCCACTTTCTCAAACACCGCCATAGCTTCATCCGTGGTCAGATAATCCAGGAAATACTGTGCCGCCTCGGCATTCTTCGCTGTCTTTAATACAGATGCAGGATAGATCACCTGTCCGCACATTTCCTTGGTTGCGGAATCCACCACCTTAAGCCCTGCGCTGTACGCATCGGTGCAGTAAATGACTCCCGCATCCACACTGGCCTCAGAAATCTGCGTCGTCACCTCTTTCACATTCGTGCCGTAAGTGATCTTGCCCGCTTTCGCTAACGACTCTTCATCCAATCCGTAAAAAGTCAGGATCTTCTGGGTATACTGCCCTACAGGCACGTCGGAATTTCCCATACAGAACAGGATATTCCCATCCTGAAATGCTTTGTTCAGATCATCAAAGCTTTGAATATTCTTGGGATTGCTGTCCGGCACACACAATGTTACCTTGTTCTCCAACAGATTGATTCGGCTGTCCGCAGCCACAAAATCCAATCCCTCTGTGTTGACAGAAGCGTCCGCGTTGATATCCAGCTGATTCATCTGCTTCTGTCCCGCAGAGATGAACAGATCACAATCCGCCCCCTCTTGGATCTGGGTTTTCAAAGTACCCGAAGAATCAAAATTATACGTGATGGTCACGCCCGGATGTGCGCTCTCATAGATTGATTTGATCTCCGTCAATGTCTCCGTCATGGATGCTGCCGCGAATACCACGATCTCACCCTCACCCGCGTTATCTGCCGCCTGTGAAGCCGCTTCAGAAGATGCTGCCGCTTCCGATGACGTCCCCGCACTGTCTGCCTGTGTGCTCTGTGCCGCTTCGCTTTGTGCGCCGCCTGCATTCTCGCCGGATTGTGCACTTCCGGCCTGCCCTGCATTGCCCGCTGCACCGCACCCCGCAAAAAGTCCCATTGTCATAGTTCCCATTAAAAGTAATGCTGCTAATTTTTTCATCTATTGATTTCCTCTTTCCTGATTTTTCTAACCAGGAATGTTTTCTAACATCCTCTGGGATTCAGGAAATGCCCGCTCTTTCCGCCGGACTTCTCGACCAGTCGGATGTCGGACATCTCCATGGTCTTGTCGATGGCTTTACACATATCATAGATGGTCAGAAGCGCCACGCTCACTCCGGTCAATGCCTCCATCTCCACCCCGGTTTTCCCGGTGAGCTTCACCGTACACCGGCACCGTACCTGCAGCGACTCCTCCTCCAGCGCAAAATCAATCGCCGCCTTCGTCAGCATCAGCGGATGACACATAGGGATCAGATCCGCCGTCCGCTTCGTCGCCATAATTCCCGCGATCCGCGCCGTACCCAGCACA
>CADBNO010000109.1 GCA_902796105.1 uncultured Lachnospiraceae bacterium
GACGGCTATGAGATCAAGGAAGGAGAGACTTCCCCGCCGAAGCGTTATACATCCGGAAGTATCATCCTGACGATGGAGAATGCAGGACAGTTCATTGAGGACGAGGAGTTGCGTGCCCAGATCAAGGGAAGCGGCATCGGCACCAGCGCTACCAGAGCAGAGATTCTGAAAAAGCTGGTAAAGATTGAATATTTGTCCCTGAACAAGAAGACTCAGGTATTGACTCCCACCCTGATGGGCGAGATGATCTATGATGTGGTGAATTCCTCCATCAAGCCGCTATTAAACCCGGCTTTGACAGCGAGCTGGGAGAAAGGGTTGACGCAAGTGGCTGAAGGAACGATCACTTCGGACGAATATATGGACAAGCTTCGGGATTTCGTGATCCGTCGAACCAACTATGTACGCCAGATGAATAATCAGGGTAGTCTGAATGCGCAGTTTCGCGCCGCAGCGGAGAACTATAAAACCGCCAAAAAACAAAGTAATAAGTAGATAATATGGATAAAGTGAAATGATAAAGCAAAATATATATAAAGCAAAATATATGAATCGGAAGTTGACCGCATCAGTAAAATCAGATATAATGAATACGTTATAGGCAACAGAGATTACAGAACAAAAGGAGAGTAAAATGGACGGACAAAACTTTCAGGATCAAAACGGAGAATCCTTAAGCAATGCCACTGTCGATCAGAATAACGGTGCGCAGAGCACCTATCAGAGCAATACCTATCAAGATAATACTTATCAAAACAATACTTATCAAAACAATACTTATCAGAACAATACTTATCAGGACAATGTTTATCAGAATAACGGAATGTATCAGGATCCGATTTACCAGAGCGGTAGCGCCTATCAGAATGCTGAGACAAATCAGGGCGTGAATGCGTACCAGAATACAAATAATACTAATTCGTATCAGGATGCGAATGCTTACCAGAATAATAACTATCAGAATGCAAACACTTCTGTTTATACGGATCCGGCATACAGCAATAATAACACATATACCAATAATAGCGCATATACCAATAACGGCACCTATGCCAATAATAGCGCATATACCAATAACGGCACCTATGCCAATAGTACCTATGCTAACGATGCTTATGGCAGTAATGTCTATACGAACGCTAACACCTACGGCACACCGACGGTGGAAGAAGACCGTACTCCCGGCATTTCAATCGCCGGACTTGTTTTCGGTATCCTCGGAATTCCGCTTGATTGTTGCTGCGGCTGTGGGGCATTGTTTGGTATCCTTGGTCTGATCCTTGCAATAGTGGGAAATAAGCAGAAGAAGACCGGCGTGGGAACTGCCGGCATTATTTGCTCCGTCATCGCGATCGTATGCGGACTTTTGTTCCTTGTTTATGCTGTGTTCGCGGGATTCGCCAGTATGGACGAAATGATGTGAGTGTTATGACCCGGTTATGAAAGAACATAAGAAGATCGATCTGAATGAATTGAGTACAGAGGATGCTTTATATTATTTCGGGCTGATCATGCTGCCCATCGGTTTGCTCGGATCTTATGCTTTAGTGAAATGGATCCTGCCTCATTTTCACAGTAATTGTATTTTCTGGGAAATGTTTGGTATTTATTGTCCGGGCTGTGGCGGCACCAGGGCTGTACTTGCACTGGCGCAGGGGCATCTGCTCCGGTCACTCTGGTATCATCCGCTGGTTCTTTACTGCGTGGTCATGTATCTGGCGTTTATGCTCAGCCATACGTTGGAAAAACTGCACGTTCCCTATATCAAGGGGATGAAGTTCCGGGAATGGATCTTTTATGGTATGCTGGTGATATTGGTTTTGAATTTTCTTCTGAAAAATTTTCTGAAATTCAAATTCGGCATCATCATGATCTGAGAAATCGCTTGATAGGGAATATTTAAATTCTAAATTTTTTATTAAATAATGCTATTGACGAAAGCGGTTACATATATTATAGTATTTGAGGAGTTAAGTTTTTACCGTCCGAAGAGGACAGAAAAGGAGAAAATTATGAATAAGAAAGTAACCAGCGTATTTGCTTATCTGGGTATCATTTTCTGGCTGATCGCTTTTTTGGCCGGCGATAAGGAAGGCGCAAAATTCCATTTGAATCAGGGGCTGGTGTTGTTCATCGGCGGAGTGATCTCCGGTGTGATCTCTATAATCCCGGTTATCGGCACCTTCGTTGGCTGCATCCTGTCTATCGTAATTTTGGTATTCGCTATCATGGGTATCATTTCTGCTCTGAAGGATGAGGAGAAACCTTTGCCTTTGATCGGCAGCATCCAGCTGTTGAACTAACTGATTCCCGACGGATAGAAACTACATAAAACATAAAACGGATCGTCGCTTATGACGGTCCGTTTTTATGTTGAACATTTTTGATCACGATATGTCCGGGGAGGCTTTGCTCCCGGTATGTTTATTCCGATGCGGCAGAAGCGGAAGTCTCCGGCGTTTTCCCATGCAGGATATCCAGGATCACCTGTACCCGCTTAAAAGCCCTGGCAGAGTTCTCTCTGGCATAATCCGCGGTGGCCTGGTCAAAGCTTTCGCTTTCATAGGCGATATGATAGTTTTTTACCGCTTCACTCATATATTCACCGGCTTCATCGGCAAGGCTTTCCAGATAATCGTAATCCTTCGGAAAATCCATATCTGCAAAGTCCTGAAAAGCGCTGTCCAGTTGATCAAGATATCGCAAGGCCTGCGAAGCTGCATTCTCGGAGCCGGCATCGATCTTGTTGATCGACTCATTGAGGTCCGCTATATTTTCGCAGAAATTATCCATTTCTTCTTTGAATTGTGTCACGGCAGGATCTGCTCCGCAGGAAGCGAACATGCCGATCAGCATAAGTCCGGCAAGAGCAGAGATCATTTTCTTTTTCAAAATATTGTCCTCCAATGTCCAAATTCCGTAATTCTCCTATAAGAATTTATCATATTTTCTTTTTATTCGCAACATTTTCGTATTTTTCCTTAAAAAACTTAATAACAGGTTTGCTTAATGCAGGATAGATGTGGTATATTTATTATGGTTTATTCTGAAAAGAAATCGACATAGTTTGGAGATGACAGAAAAATGACAAAAAAAGAATTTCAGGAATTGACCCAAAAGCATTTTGTGTATCTCGACGGCGCCACAGGATCGAATCTGGTAAAAGCCGGTATGCCTTCCGGGGTATGCCCGGAACAGTGGATCCTTGAACATCCGGATGTCATGCAGAAGCTTCAGGAGGATTATGTTCTGGCCGGGACGGACGTGCTTTATGCGCCGACCTTCACCGCCAACCGCATCAAACTCGCGGAATATGGTCTGGAAAACAATATGGAGCAGATGATCCATGATCTGGTGGCGATCTCAAAACGGGCGGCGGAGATCGCGAAAGACAAAAAAGTTTATATTGCAGCGGATCTGACAATGACAGGGGAGCAGCTTCGCCCTATGGGGAAAATGGAGTTGGAAACGCTGATCGACGTCTATAAAGAGCAATTAAAGTACCTGATCGAGGCGGGGGTGGATCTGATCGTTGTAGAAACCATGATGAGCCTTGCAGAAACCAGAGCAGCACTGATCGCAGCGAAGGAAATCTGCGATCTGCCGGTCATGGTGAGTTATACCTTCGAACCGGAAGGGAGAATGCTGTACGGAACCGATGCCAGAACCGCGGCGGTCGTAGCGGAAAGTCTCGGGGCATGTGCGGTCGGCGTAAACTGTTCCACAGGTCCGGATAAAATGCAGAATGTGATCCGGGAGATTGCCGAAGTGACTACGATCCCTGTTATCGCCAAACCCAATGCAGGACTTCCGCTGTTGGATAAAAACGGAAACACATATTATGCTATGGACGCCGGAGAATTCAGCACGCAGATGCAGCTGCTGGTGGATCGGGGCGCGAGCATTCTGGGCGGCTGCTGCGGCACGACACCGGAGCACATATGTGCCATCAGGGAAAAATTCGGTCGCGAATGCCATGTGGAGGTCTCCAGAAGGCCGGATGGAGTGCGCTATCTGACCAGCGAACGGCAGACCGTTGCCTTTGGCTTGAACGGACCGTTTCTTGTGGTTGGGGAACGTATCAATCCCACCGGCAAGAAGGCGTTGCAGGCCGAACTGCGCGAGCAGAACACCGACAGGGTTCTGCAATTTGCGGAAGAGCAGGAGACCTGCGGTGCGCAGATCCTGGATATCAATATGGGCATGAGCGGGATCGACGAAAAGGAAATGATGCTGCGTGTGATCGAGGAAGTTGGCGGCGTCACGAATCTGCCGCTGTCGTTGGATTCCAGCCATGTGGAGGTGCTTGAGGCAGCTTTGCGCGCTTATCCCGGACGGGCATTGGTGAATTCGGTTTCTTATGAGAAAAAGAAATTTGAGGAATTGCTTCCTATTGTTGCCAAATACGGGGCAATGTTCATTTTGCTCCCGCTTTCGGATAAAGGCCTGCCGGAAAATCTGGAGGAGAAAAAGCAGATCATTCAGGCAGTCAGCGAGGGTGCTTTTGCCCTTGGTATGCGCCGGGAAGATATTATTGTAGACGGCTTGGTGGCCACTGTTGGCGCCAATAAACAGGCTGCCTTAGAGACCCTGGAAACTATCCGTTTTTGTAAAGAGCGGGGGTTTGCGACAATCTGCGGGTTGTCCAATATTTCCTTCGGCATGCCGGAAAGAAGCTTTGTAAATACCGCATTTTTAACCCTGGCGATCCGGGAAGGTCTTACCATGGCGATAGCCAATCCTTCTCAGGACATGCTCATGTGCTGCGCCTTCGCCTCTGATCTGCTGTTGGCCAAGGAAGGTGCGGATATCCGGTATATCGAGTATTCCGCGGCGGCAAAGGAACGCCGGGAAGAGAAAGAGTCCCAGGCTGCGCGGGAAGCCCAAAAGAAGGCTCAGGCTGCTTCTGGACAGACGGCGCTGACGAACATGAGCACGGTTTCCGGGCAGGCTGAAGCGGGAAAGGACAGTGCTGCGGATAGTTCTGCTACAGGAGGTGAAGCAGATCCGAGCCGCAGCGCGCTGCATAATGCAGTCTTAAAGGGCAACCGAAACGGAATTGCCAAGCTGACACAGACTGCTCTGGATGCAGGGCAGGCGCCTGATGCATTATTGAACGAAGTCCTTTTGCCTGCGATCAATCAGGTAGGTGAATTCTTTGACAAGGGGAAGTATTTTCTGCCGCAGCTGATCGCGAGCGCAGAGGCCATGAAGAATTCCATTGAGGTGCTGGAGCCGCTTCTTTTGCAGGAAAATGATGCAAAGGATATGCCGGTTGTGGTGATCGCTACGGTAGAGGGCGATATTCACGATATCGGCAAAAATCTGGTTGCGCTCATGCTTAAAAATTACGGTTTCAAAGTGATCGATCTCGGGAAGGATGTGCCTGCCGAAAAGATCCTGCAGACCGCAAAAGAGCAGCATGCACAGATCATAGCTTTATCAGCCCTGATGACCACCACGATGCAGCGGATGCGCGAAGTCATTGAAAAAGCCAGAGAGAGGAACATTACCTCCAAGGTGATGATCGGCGGAGCCGTGATCACACAGGAATACGCGGATGAGATCGGCGCGGACGGATATTCCAGGGATGCTGCAGATGCGGTAAAATTAGCAAAACGCTTGAACGGACAAGTATAAATGTGGTATAATAAATAGGTTTAGATGACACGCAAGGAGGAAAGAAAATGATTGGAGCAGATGCGATAGTAAAATGTCTGGAGGCCGAAGGGGTTACAACCGTATTTGGCTATCCCGGCGTTGCGATCTGTCCGTTTTATAACAGTATTTTATCGTCCGATATACGCACGGTATTGATCCGCACGGAGCAGAATGCAGCACATGCGGCAAGCGGTATGGCACGCATGACAGGAAGGCCCGGTGTATGTGCTGTGACCAGCGGCCCCGGGGCAACAAATCTGATCACCGGGATCGCCACTGCGTTTGCCGACAGTATTCCTTTAGTCTGCATTACCGGTCAGGTGAACAGTGAGCTGCTGGGGAGCGATGTGTTTCAGGAAGCGGATATTACAGGCGCTGCGGAATCTTTTGTAAAATATAGTTATCTTGTGAGAAATGTGGAGGACATCCCCCGGATCTTCAAGGAGGCTTTTCACATTGCCAATACCGGTCGTAAAGGTCCGGTACTGATCGATATACCGATCGATGTGCAGAATGCGGTATGCAGCAAATTCAAATACCCCGATGAGGTTTCTCTTCGCACTTACAAGCCTACGGTGAAGGGGAACATGGCACAGATCAAGAAGGTGATAAAGGGACTGGAAAAGGCGAAACGTCCTCTGATCTGTGCAGGAGGCGGTGTGCTGATCGGCGAAGCTGAGCAGCGCCTGCGCGAATTTGCCGAGCGACACAATATACCCGTGGTTTCCACCATGATGGGTATCGGCGCTATGCCGACGAAACATCCGCTGTATTTCGGAATGGTGGGCAATAACGGCAAAGCTTATGCCAATCGCGCGATGAACGAATCGGATATGCTGCTTATGGTCGGCGCGAGAGTGGCTGACCGTGCCGTGAACCAGCCGGAAGTGATCACCCGGAACAAAGTGTTGGTACATATGGATGTGGATCCCGCGGAGATCGGCAAGAATGCCGGTCCGACCATTCCCCTGGTCGGAGATGTGGGGCATATTTTCGATGATCTGCTGAACCAGGAATTCACTGTGGATTCCGAAGAGTGGATCCACACATTGGGACAGTACCGGATCGAGATGGAGAAAAAACGGATGCCGAATCCGGATTATGTAGATCCGGCAGCCTTTATCACTATGCTTTCAGACAGTATGAAAGACAACGCGGTTTATGTGGCGGATGTGGGGCAGAACCAGATCTGGTCCTGTGCTTATCACGTGGTAAAGAACGGAAGATTCATGACGTCCGGTGGTATGGGAACCATGGGATACTCAATTCCGGCAGCCATGGGCGCCAAAATGGCTTGTATGGACAGACAGGTGATCGCAGTGTGCGGCGACGGCTCTTTCCAGATGTCAATGATGGAACTGGCCACCATGAGACAGCACAATATACCGGTCAAGATCATTGTATTAAAAAACGGATATCTGGGTATGGTGCGTGAGTATCAGCACTTTACATACAAAGATAACTATTCCGTGGTTGATCTGAGCGGCAGTCCGGATCTGGAAAAACTTGCAGCGGCATATGACCTTCCGTTTCTGCGTCTGACAACAATGGAAAAGGCACAGGAAACCATCGATGCCTTTTTGAAGGATGACCGGTCCGTACTCATGGAATGTCTGATCGATCCTATGGACCTTGTAAAATAAATCGGGAGGAGAGCAAAGATGAAGAAACAGATATATTCCGTGCTGGTAGAAAACCGTTCCGGTGTGTTGTGCAAGGTTGCCGGATTATTCTCCAGAAGGTGCTTTAACATCGATTCCCTTGCGGTTGGTGAGACCGAAGCTTCCGATGTGTCCCGCATGACGATCGTTTCCAGCGGTGACGAGCACACCATAGAACAGATAGAGAAACAACTGAACAAAAAGCTTGATGTCATTAAAGTCAAAACCTTTGAAGAAACGCAGTGCATCACAAGAGAGCTGATGCTGATCAAGGTAAAATATAATAAGGGCAACCGCAGGGACATCACTGAGCTGTGTGATATCATGAAAGCGCAGATCGTAGATATGTCCAAACATTATATGATGATCCAGGTGTGTGATACGCCGGATCGTATCAAAGTGATGTTATCTCTGCTGCAGTCAGTCAGCATTGCCGAAGTTGCACGTACCGGAACATTAGCGCTTTCAAAATGTATGGAACAAGAGGATTAAATAGGGGGATCGGGCTATGGCGGAAAAGAGAAAGAAACGGATATTGCTGATCGGCGATAATGGGGCGATGATCGACGATATGTTTAATATGTTGAGTGTGTTTTATACGATCATCTCAAGCTCCATTCGCTTCGAAGATCTGGAGAATCATATTGTCATTTTTGAACCGGATATGCTTCTTTTGTGTACCGGCGGTGATGACAAGATCATGCAGAAGGTCGTCACCTTAAAACGGAGACTGACAAGAGCGAATATTGTATTCGGCATATTCGGTTCTCAGGAAACCTGCCATGAATTCCAGAGAATGTCCGGAGCGATGGCGGATATTGTTCTGGTCCGCCCTACCACGGCGGATAAGGTCAGAGACCTGATCGATGACCATCTGGAGGAAGCGGAGGCGCTGAAACGTTCAGACGGGATCACGATCCAGTCCATTATTCAGGAACTCAGCGCTGATAAAGCGAAAGAAGAAGCCGCGACAAGGAAGCGTGTGCTGGTGATCGATGATGATCCCATGATGCTGAAGATCGTGAAAGACCATCTGCATGATACTTATGATGTGGCAACGGCCGTAAGCGGTAAGATCGCATATAAATTCCTGGAAAAGAAAAAGGCCGATATCATTTTACTGGACTATGAAATGCCGGAGGAGAACGGACCGGCCGTGTTGAAAAAACTGCGGGCAAACACGGAACTGGCTTCCATTCCGATCATTTTCCTGACCGGTGTGGCAGACCGGGATAAGATCCGGGAAGTACTGTCCTTAAAGCCTCAAGGTTATCTTTTGAAGCCCATCGACAAGGAGAAGTTGTTGGGGACGCTGGATAAATTTATTTAGTTGATTCGGGAGGATGCTTATGACCGACGTAAGAGAGATTGACCCCAGAGAACTGAATGATTTATATTTGACAGATCTTATGCCTGTAGATGTATTGCAGCGGATACAGGATGCTTTTTCCAATATGGCGGGCATGGCCGCATTGACTACGGATGCCAAGGGGAAAGCGGTCACACAGGGCTCCAATTTTACGGAGTACTGCACGGAACTGATCCGCAAAAGCACAACCGGCTGCAGACGCTGCGAGGAGTGTGACAGAACCGGCGCGCTGGCCACTCTCAAAACAGGACACTCAGCAACCTATCGATGTCACGCCGGTCTGATCGATTTTTCTGCGCCTATCACGATACAGGGCAAAATGATCGGATCCTTTATCGGCGGACAGGTTTTGCCGAAAGCGCTGGAAGAGGATAAGGTCCGGGTTATTGCTGCGGAACTCGGTATTGATCCGGATACCCTTTGGGAGGCAGCAAAGAAGGTGCCCGTCAGAGATCCGGAAGAAATTGAAATGCAGGCAAACTTTCTGTATGTATTGGCCGGTGTATTGTCAGAGATGGCCTACGGCCGTTATATGGCGGTAAAGGCAGGCGAAGAGATCGAGCGCGCTGCCCACATGAAATCTGATTTCCTGGCAAACATGAGCCATGAGATCCGCACGCCGATGAACGCGGTGATCGGTTTGGCTGAGATGGCGCTACGCGAAAATCTGCCGCCGCTTGCCAAGGAATACATCAATCAGATCAAGAACTCCGGAAGAGCCCTGTTGAATATCATCAATGATATTCTGGATTTTTCCAAGATAGAAGCCGGCAAAATGGATATCATGCCGGTGGAATACGAGACGTTATCGATCATCAATGATGTCGCCAACATGATGCAGGTGAAATTAAAGGACAAGGATGTAGAGCTCCTTTTGGATATCAATCCGAATTTCCCGGCTTATGTGGAAGGTGACAATCTGCGTATCAAGCAGGTGCTGACGAACATCGTCAACAACGCGATCAAATTTACAAACAGCGGTTATGTTAAGATCCGTATGGATTTTTCCAATATTGATGAAGAGCATATCAAACTGCGTTTCTTTGTGGAGGATACCGGGATCGGTATCAAAGAGGAAGATATCGGCAAGCTCTTCCAATCCTTTAACCAGGTGGACAGCAAGCGGAACAGGAATGTCGAGGGAACCGGACTTGGTCTCGCCATCAGTAAGCAATTGCTCACGCTGATGGGCGGCAATATCAGCGTACAGAGTGTATACGGTGAGGGATCCATGTTCTATTTCTATCTCCCACAAAAGGTGGTGGATCGTTCCAAAGCCATTGTGATCAAGGAGCCGGACAAAAAGTTTGTCATGTGCAATTTTAACACGATAGACCTGAGAACACAGTTTATGAAAGATATTGCGCGCTTTGGCATTGCGCATCAGGAGATGACAGACTGGCAGGATGTGATCGACCATCTGGAACAGTTCAAAGGATCCAAGTCGAAGGATCTGTATATTTTTACAGAAAAGAAATGTCAGGACGATACCATGAATGAGATCTTGATGAAGTATCCGGACATCAGCATGATCATGGTGGAAGATTTCTTCATGGATGAGAAATCCATGTTCCCGAATCTGCGGATCCTCAAGAAACCACTGTCAGCGATCCTGATCTCCATGGTATTAAACGGGGATGAAACCATGAGTCTTGAGGGTGATGCCGATGCCTATACCATTGATTTTGTGGCGCCGGATGCCAAAATCCTTCTGGTTGATGACAATTCGATCAACCTGACAGTGGCGGAAGGTCTGATGGAGCCGATGAAGATGCACGTGACCTCCGTTACAAGCGGTAAGGAAGCCCTGAAGCGGATCGAGAGTGAACAATTTGACATTATTTTCATGGATCATATGATGCCGGAGCTGGATGGGGTGGAAACCACCCGGTTGATCCGACGTTTTCATCCTAACTATGACAAGACCCCGATCATTGCCCTCACTGCAAATGCGATCGAGGGTGCCAGAAGTATGTTTTTGTCCGAAGGGATGCAGGACGTGGTGACCAAACCCATTGAGGTACGTTTCCTTGCCATGAAACTGAAGCAATGGCTGCCGCCTGAGAAGATCCAGAAGCCGACGGACAAGGATAAAGAGGCGGCTGCGGCGGTTAAACCTGCTGCGGCCGGTGAGCTTGATCTGAATACAGCTGTGATCGCGGATCTGGATACCGCATCAGCAAGACAGTTGCTGGGCAATGATAAGCTTTATCTGAACATTTTGAAGAAGTTCTATGAATCCATCGGCAACAAGGCGATGGCTATCAAGAAGTTTTATGATGATCAGGATATTCATGCCTACACGATCGCGGTGCATGCTCTGAAGAGCGAGGCAAGACAGATCGGGGCAAAGGAATTGTCTGATATGGCTGCCGAACTGGAGAAGGCCGGAAATGCCAATGATATGCGTATCATCCGGGAGAAGACGGCTCATGTATTGAAGAAATACCTGATGTATCAGCAGGATCTGCGTCCGTTCTTTGGCGGAGAAGATGAAAATGCCGAGTCAAAGCCGGCAATTGATGATGCAACGCTGAAGGAGCAGTTTGAAAAACTGGCAGTTGCCGTGGATGAACTGGATATGGACGGCATGGAGGAGGTCTCTGACAAGTTAAAAGAGTTCGGTTACAAAGGTGAGGAAGAAAAGCTTTGTAAGGAATTGCTGGAAGCTATCTCGGAGATGGATGTGGATGCCTGTGTAGAGATCATGGA
>CADBNO010000110.1 GCA_902796105.1 uncultured Lachnospiraceae bacterium
GGGATGATGTTACCCTGATCACGCGCCCCCGCAGGTTTGGTAAAACGCTGAATATGAGTATGCTGGAATGTTTTTTTTCCAATAAATTTGAGGGCAGGGCAGATCTGTTTGAGGGGCTGGATGTGTGGAAAGATGAGAAGTTCCGGGAATTACAGGGTACTTATCCGGTCATTTTCCTGTCCTTTGCAGGGGTGAAGCAGACGACCTATGAAAAAACAAGAAGTCTTATCAATGAACTGATCACAAAGCTGTTTATACAGTATGAGTGGATCCTTAGGGATGAGCGCTTTACGGAGAAAGACAGGGCATTTTACCAGCAAATATCGAGAGATATGGATGATGCTGTTGCAGCTTTATCCATAAATACACTTTGCGGGTGGCTTTATAAGTATTACGGCAAAAAATGCATTGTCCTTTTGGACGAGTACGATACGCCTATGCAGGAAGCCTATATCAATGGATATTGGGATGAGCTTGTGGCGTACACGAGAGCGCTGTTCAACAATACGTTTAAGACGAATCCGTCTCTGGAGCGGGCGGTCATGACCGGGATTACAAGGGTCAGCAAGGAGTCTATTTTTTCTGATCTGAACAACCTTACAGTAGTTACCACTACGTCCGATAGATATGCAACATGCTTTGGGTTTACGGAAACCGAAGTCTTTGCTGCTATGGATGAGCAGGGAATACCGGAAACGGAAAAGGAGAATGTGAAGTTCTGGTATGACGGGTTTACTTTTGGCAAAGTGACAGATATATATAATCCGTGGTCAGTGACGCTGTATCTGGACGAGAGAAAGTACGATACCCACTGGGCAAATACCAGCGGAAACGGTCTGGTCGGAAAACTGATCCGGGAAGGTGACAAAGGGATCAAGACGGAATTTGAAAAACTTTTAAAGGGAGAGTGCATAGAGGCGAAGATTGACGAACAGATCATATTCAGCCAGTTGTCCGGGAACAGGAATGCGATCTGGAGCCTGCTGTTGGCGTCAGGGTATTTGAAGGTAGAGCGGATCATACGGGAACATACAAATGATGATCCGGTTTACCAGCTTGCTTTGACAAATTTTGAAGTGAGAAAAATGTTTGTCAAGATGATCGAAGGATGGTTTGCGCAGACAGAGGATTTCGGTGAATTTGTGAACGCCATGTTCAAGGGCGATGTAAAAGGTATGAACCGTTACATGAACGAGGTAGCTTTGAACACTTTCAGTTATTTTGATGCAGGCAGCAAGCCTTCTGGCAGAAAGTCTCCGGAACGATTTTACCATGGTTTTGTTCTGGGGCTGATCGTAGACAAAGCGGAAGATTATATGGTGAAATCCAACAGGGAAAGCGGTTACGGTCGGTATGACGTGGTGATGGAGCCAAGGGATGCGAAGAACGTGGCGGTTATCATGGAGTTCAAGGTGTTTGATACAGAGGACGAGGAAAAAGAACTTGCTGATACTGCAGCCAACGCCTTAAAGCAGATCGAGGAGAAAAAATATGATGCCGACCTGCTGCAGAGGGGGATACCGGCAGAGAATATCTTAAAATACGGGTTTGCTTTTGAAGGTGAGAAGTGTTTGATCAGAAAGGCATAGCATTTTCGGGAATGGAGGTAGATTGCTCATAGAAATCCCGTTTTCCGGCTCCACGCTTGCGAGGGATCGGATTTTAAGCTTGCATTCGGCGCAGACAGCAGAAGCTTGTTCCGGCTCCACGCTTGCGAGGAGCCGGATTTAAGCTTGAATTCGGCAAGTAGCCGTAAAACAAGAAGTATATAAGAGCGCAGTCGGAAGAGTCCTGAAAGGAAGATGACCGGGGAGCGGCTGGATCCAACAAAGAAAGCGGTTGAGACCGGTATGATGCGGTTATGAGCTTTCTGCGCAATATTTTGCGAACAGTTCCTCGATTTCGATGGGTCTTGAATAATAATATCCTTGAAAACTGTGTATCCCGCTTGGCAGAAGAATATCCCGCATGCCAACAGTCTCAATTCCTTCCACACATACCTTGGCGCCATATATGCCGGCAATATCCGTGAAGTTGTCGATCAGTTGTCTTTCTTTTTCCCCTTCTTCGATTTTCCGTACGAAGCTCCGATCAATTTTGATCGAGTCTAACGGAAGACTTTTTACAAGTCCAATGGCGGAGTAACCTGTACCAAAATCATCCAATGCGATGCGTACTCCGCCGGCTCTGAGTGCTGTGGTGACATTTTCCAGAAGCTTCATATCGAGCAGTCTGCAGCGCTCCGTTATCTCAAGACAAAGGTGTTCCGGAGGAAATCCTGTTTTTTTCAGAATATTCCATACGGAATCTACAAAATCAGGCTGCTCCAACTGAACGTAGGACAGATTCACATTGATCACAAAATCAGGCTTAATGCGCAGAATTTTTTTGGCGTCCTTAAGTGCAGTATGCAGGATCCATTCTCCCAATACAGGAAACAAAGGATCTTTTTCCAAAATAGAAATGAATTCATCCGGCGGAACCACTCCGTATGTTTCGTCTTTCCAACGCAACAGTGCCTCGGCTCCGATCATTTCCTCTGTTTCCGCATCCACGATCGGCTGATAGAGAAGATAGAACCCGCGGTAGCCTTTTGTGATAGAATTTCTGATCGCATGCAGCTTTTCTATCCTTTGTCTGTTTCTGGCGCTGAATTCGGCTGTGAAAGTGACCATTTTGCCGTGCTTCATTTGTTTGGATTCATCATAGGCAAAATTGAGGCAGGCATATACTGTCCGGTCGTCTGTTTCGAAATCGTCTAAGAGCATTGTGCCTGCATTCAGTTCGAGCGTGACATAGACACCGTCAACATCCATTCCCTCGCGGAAATGAGCTTTGATCTCTTCATATTTCTCTGATGCGGTCTGATCCGTAGTATCCTTTGTGATCACCGCAAATTTGGAGCCGTCAAGACGATATATGCCGTTGTGGATGCCGGCGTGATCCATCAGGTAACTGCCGAACCGCTGCAATACGATATTGCCAAAGCGATATCCATATACTTCATTGATCTCGGTAAGTTTTCCAATCCCCAGAACGGTTATCCTTACTTTGTCCCGGCGTTGTATGTGTCTCGAAATATCTTCAAAGAAGCCGTATTGGTTACGCAATCCTGTCATGGTATCGAGCAGATTTTGCAGTCCCTGAATGCGCAGCATGCCACCGAAATATTCCGGTTGACCGCTTTCATCATTGATCACGATCCCCCGGGCGCTGCAGATATCATATTGTCCGTCCGCTCTTCTGACACGGTATTGCAGATCCAATCCGCTTGCCCTGTGCTGAAACACATCATTAACGCCGTCGTGATAAGCCTGCCTGTCTATGGGATGCACATGTTCTTCCCAGACAGTACCTGCTTCATGCATATATTCTGACGGCAGATCAAACTCTTCCACAAGTCCCTTGGACCATCTGGAATAATCATAATACATATCACACAGATATACAAGGGTATCATCCGCGATCACAGAAAAGGCTTCAAAGAGAGAATCCAGTTTCTGTATTCGCTCCTTGGGGATAGCCAGCCTTGTATAGGTCTCCTGAATGCGCAGTACGCCACCGAAATATTCCGGCTGTCCGTTCAGGTCTCTGATCACAATACCTTTGCATGTACAGGGGTAGTATTTTCCGTTAAGCTGTCTTACCCGATAACTTAACTCAAATTCATCCCTGTCACCACGAAACGTTTCTTCTACATGATCGCGATAGGTTTCCCTGTCATCCGGGTGTATCTGTTTCTCCCAGATAGCAACGGCGTGGTACATATATTCTGACGGGAGGGCATAATTTTTTACGATACGTTCATCCCAGCGGGAAAGATCATGCGCTATATCGCACAAAAAGACATATCCCTTGTCTGCAGTCATGCGCAGGACATTATAGAAGGCATCCAGACGGGATTTTTCGGTCATCGGTATCTCTTCAGACAATTTTCGGTTATCCATCATATACTGACCTCCAGCTATGCATAAAAGTTGTATTCTGCCTCAGTCGTAAAGTTTGAACAGTGTATAGAAAATAAGTCTATTTTTAGAATAGCATATCCCTGCGGAATATACAATATGGTTATCGCAATTTGCGGGAGGGATGATGACACCGGGGTCTGCTTCACCCTTGCCACGAAGGGGAAAGATTGCTATAATCACCTTGTAGAAGAACGGCAAAGGACTGATCTGTCTGTCGGCAGACGGAAGCCTGAAGACGTACACGACGACGGA
>CADBNO010000111.1 GCA_902796105.1 uncultured Lachnospiraceae bacterium
ATGAAACTGATGGAATCCATGCCGGAAGGTACCGCGCTGTTAAGCGATATGACCAGAGAACAGTTCATGAGCAATGTCATGGAGGTGGAAGGGTCCCAGCTGGTGGATATTTCTACCGGCAAGTGTAGCTTTGATACGGAAGATTTCAGGGATTACATGAACTATGCAAGATCTCTGCCGGAGGAACTGGGAGATGACTACTATTCGGACGAATGGTATGCAACCCATGATTCGCAGTACCGTGAAAACAGAACCGTTCTGAACAGCTGCTATATCGGCTCGATCTCGGATTTGGTTTATACCATCAACGGCATGTTCGGTGAAGATGTCACGTTCATCGGTTTCCCCGGAAGCGGAACAACGGGAACAGGCGGTGTGGTCATGACGAACACTTCCTATGCGCTGGCTGCAGGTTCACCCAATCTGGATGCAGCGTGGAAGTTTGTCAGATATTATCTGACCGATGCTTATCAGGAAACCATAGAGTGGCAGATCCCTGCGAGTAAAAAGTATCTGGAGCGTAATGCCCAGAAAGCAACGCAAAAGCCGGTATACATGGTAGACGGGAAACCCGTGGAGGAGGAGCTCCATTACTGGATCAACAATGAAATGATCGACATTGAGCCTTTGTCACAGGAGCAGGTGCAGGCGATCGTGGACTATATCACTTCGGTGAGATCCAGAGCTTACTACAACACGGCGGTGACCAATATTGTGACAGAGGAGCTTGGCGCATTCTTCAAGAACCAGAAGAGCGCGGAGGATGTCTCCTCACTGGTTCAGAATCGGGTTCAGCTTTATGTCAACGAGAATCGCTAGATTCCAAAACAGATCAGACCCAAACAGCACAAAACAGCGCAAAACAAGATAAAACAATATAGATCAGACAGACAAAGCCGGATCCGGATACGGATCACGGCACGGCAAAAAGCCGGGAAACGGAGGACAAGAAATAATGAGCAGGAAACCAGTAGTATTGTTGATCCTTGACGGGTATGGATTGAACGAAAAGACGGAGGGCAATGCGGTCGCATTGGCCAACACACCGGTCATGGATTCTCTGATGAAAGAGTATCCTTTTGTACGCGGAAATGCGAGCGGTATGGCAGTGGGTCTGCCTGACGGGCAGATGGGTAACTCCGAGGTGGGACACCTGAATATGGGTGCCGGCCGTATCGTATACCAGGAGCTGACGCGTATCACCAAGGAGATACAGGACGGCACATTTTTTGAAAATGAGGCGCTTTTGAAGGCTGTGGAGAACTGCAAAAAGAAGGGCAGCGCATTGCACATGATGGGACTTTTGTCCGACGGCGGCGTACACAGCCACAATACTCATCTGTATGGGCTGCTGGAGCTGGCAAAGAGAAACGGTCTGGAGAAGGTATATGTGCACTGCTTCCTGGACGGACGTGATACGCCCCCTGCCAGCGGCAAGGAATTTGCCGAGGCACTTGAGGCCAAGATGCAGGAGATCGGCGTCGGCAAGATCGCATCCGTCATGGGACGTTATTACGCTATGGACAGAGACAATAACTGGGATCGCATCAAGCGCGCTTACGATGCATTGACACTGCGCGAGGGATTCACGGCAGCGAGCGGTCCGGAAGGGATCCAGGCATCCTATGACAAGAATGAGACCGATGAATTTGTGCAGCCCACTGTGATCGACGGCGGAGCACCCGTTGCAGACGGCGACTCTGTGATCTTCTTCAACTTCCGTCCGGACAGAGCCAGAGAAATCTCCAGAGCGTTCTGTGACGATGATTTCAAAGGCTTCGACAGAAAGCGAAAAGATATCGTGTATGTATGCTTTAACGACTATGACCCGACCATTCCCAACAAGGAAGTGGCGTTCAAGAAGGTTTCCGTAACCAACACCTTCGGCGAGTGGCTGGCTGCGCAGGGTATGCGTCAGGCCCGTATCGCTGAGACGGAGAAATATGCACATGTAACCTTCTTCTTCAACGGCGGCGTAGAGCAGCCCAACGAAGGCGAGGATCGTTTCCTGGTGAACTCGCCCAAGTATGTGCCTACCTACGACAAGAAACCCCGTATGAGCGCGTACACCGTATGTGATAAGCTCTCCGAGGCGATCACGAAGAAGGATGAGAACGGCGAGGCGTACTATGATGTGATCATCTGCAACTTCGCGAATCCGGATATGGTGGGTCATACCGGCGTGATCCCTGCGGCGGTCGAGGCGGTGGAAGTCATCGACAAGTGCGTGGGCGAGGTTGTGGAATTTGTGAAGGAAGTGGGCGGCGCTATGTTCATCTGCGCGGATCACGGCAATGTGGAGCAGCTGATCGATTACGAGACCGGCGAACCCTTCACGGCACACACGACCAATCAGGTGCCCTTCATCCTGGTAAACTATGACGAGGGCTATACCTTAAGAGAGGGCGGTTGCCTGGCAGATATCATTCCCACCCTGATCCAGATCATGGGCAAGGAGCAGCCTGCGGAGATGACCGGAAAGTCATTGTTAGTGAGCAAATAAAACGAAAAAGCCGAGGGTGAAGGTGTAAAAATCCGAAGACACGAAAAGGATACAGCTGAATGAAGAAAAGTATGATGATCCTGGGAAATGTGCTGATCATACTGGCGATTTTGGCGCTGACCCTCACATATGTGGACAGCGAGCAGAAGAGGATGCTTTTTTCCCAGACGGAAGCGTTTGAAAATATGACCGTGGCCATGGAGAGCGTGACGACGAATTACCTTGTGGGAGAACAGCAGGTATGCAACAGTTGGGCAAACTATATCAACGCCCGTTCCATGACCGCACAGGAGGCAATTTCTTTCGTGCGGGACTCTATCACCGCGCCGGATGTCATGGCACACATCCTGTTCATGGAGGATCAGGGACTTGCAGGTTTGTCCACCGCAGCGCGGTCTGCGGATAAGGACGATTACACGGTTTCCTACAAAAATGTCACAGTTTTCAAGGACGGATTTCAGAATCTGCTCAAGGAAGACGGCATAGTTAAAGTGACCAGAAGCTACACCAATCCTGTCAACGCGATCCAATCCATCGCCTTCTGCTGTCCCATTCAGCTGAAAGATGCCGGGACGGCAAAGACACAGGCGGCGGTGCTTCTGCGAATCGTTCCGGTGTCTTCTTTTGAGAAAAAATGGGTCTTCCCGACGGAGAATTACCGGAATGCAGAGATTGCCCTGATTGATACGACGGGTGATTATATTATCAAAGGGCATTCCTTCAAAAATGCAAATTTTTATGAGTTTTATCAATCATACAACAGTGCGAATCCTTCTGCATTAGAGGAGCTGAAGAAGCGCATGCTCGGTGACCCGGGAGTTATGGAGATTATGAATTCTGCGGGACAGGACAGTCTGATCGCCCACACCAGGGTCAATTCCACAGATGACTGGATCATCGTGACGATGGTTGATGCAGATGAGCTGGAGCATGCGGAGATAAACTGGACATTGGTGGGCATTGTCGCAGCGGGATTGTTGTTATTGCTGATCTTTAATCTGATCATTATGATGTATTTTAACCGCCAGCTGTCAGCTGCCGTAGCGTCAGCTGACAGGGCCAATCAAGCCAAGACGGAGTTCCTTTCCACGATGTCTCATGATATCCGGACGCCGATGAATGCCATCATCGGTCTCACTGCTATTGCAGGCAAAAACGCAGAAGATAAAGAGGCGGTTCGGGATAACCTGAGAAAGATCAGTCTGGCAAGTAATCATCTGTTGACGCTGATCAACGATATTCTGGATATTTCCAAGGTGGAAAGTGGAAAGCTGAATTTGAGTCCTGTCACTTTTTCTATCGTGGAGTGTGCGGAGAATCTGGTGAATATTTCCCAGCCGATGGTAAAGGAGAAAAATATCGACTTCAATTTCCGCATCAATCATTTTGACCATGAATATCTTTATGCGGATCAGCTCAGACTCAATCAGATATATATCAATCTGCTCTCCAATGCCGTCAAATACACGCAGCCCGGGGGAAGAGTATGTGTGGAGATGCGGCAGGATCCCGGAGAGACGGAGAAGTCGGTGCGCATCACTTATGTGGTGGCGGATACCGGCATGGGCATGACGCCGGAATTTATGGCACGCATGTATCAGCCTTTTTCGCGGCAGGTTGACAGCCGTGTGAACACGATACAGGGAACCGGATTGGGGCTTGCCATCACCAAGCAGATGATCGATCTGATGCATGGCACCATTGATTGTCAGAGTGAGGTGGGGAAAGGGACGACTTTTACAGTCACACTGGATATCCCCCTGGCGGATAAACTGGTGGACGAGATGATGCTTCCGCCCATGCGAGTGCTGCTGGCAGATGACGATCCCGTGCTGTTGGAAACCGCCGGAGATACGCTGAGATCCATCGGCGCTGAGGCCGACACGGTAACGAGCGGTGCAGAAGCAATACAGAAAGTCTCAGACCGTGCAGATTACCGGGTGGTGATCCTGGATTGGAAGATGCCGGATATGGACGGTATCGAGACGGCCAGACAGATCCGGGCAAAAGTAGGCGGTGAAGTGCCGATTTTGCTGATTTCCGCATATGACTGGTCCAATCTGGAGGAGGAAGCCAAGGTGGCCGGTGTCAACGGATTTATCAGTAAACCGCTGTTTCGCTCTACTTTGTTCAATAAGCTGAATGAGCTGCAGGGCAGACCGGTGGAGACGGAGCAGGAGGACATTGTATCCGATATTGCGGGGATGCATATTCTGGTTGCGGAGGACAACGATCTCAACTGGGAGATCATTTCTATGCTGTTGGACATGCAGGGAGTGAAAACGGAGCGTGCCGAAAACGGCAAGGCGGCGCTGGAGCGTATGAGCACAGCTGCGAAGGGAGAGTTTGATCTGATCTTTATGGATATTCAGATGCCGGTGATGAACGGTGTTGATGCCACGAAGGCTATCCGTGCGCTGGATGATCCCTGGGCGGCGAACATCCCTATCATTGCTATGACGGCGGATGCTTTTTCTGAAAACGTGACAGCGTGCCTGGAGGCCGGTATGAACGGTCATATTGCCAAGCCTGTCGATATGAAACTGGTTAACAAAGAGATCAAACGGATCAAGGAGAATCAAAAGAATGCGTTATAACAAATATAGCAAAGGTAAAAAAGGAATCGCCGGAGCATTGTCGCTTTTGCTTGCATTGGGGCTTGCGGCATGTGGCGGAAAAAATACGCCCGTAAAACAGGAGAATACTGTGGGATTTGTGCCGAGGCTCGATACACAGACGGATTGTTCTGTGAACATTGTCGGACATTACAGCAATTTTGAGGCGTTGGAGGCGGAGTTCAACCGTTTTTCCCAATACTATCCCAATGTCAGACTGAGCTATACCTATATGGACGGCTACAGCAAGAGCTCCAGCGGTATTTTGTCCACAGCTCTTGCCGGCAGTGAGGCTCCGGACATCTTTTTCACATACTCCTGGATGGGCGAGTGGCCCGATGGGGAACAGATTTTGGCAGCATCCGAGAATCTGGCGGATCCGGCGCTGGGAATCGATCTGTCCTGTGTCCGCAGCAATCTGCTGAAGCAGGGAGAAGATGGCAGCATTCTCAGCGTGCCGGTTTACACGACCACTTATGGCATGCTGGTCAATGAAGACATTTTTACGAAAGAGAATCTTGCAGTGCCGCAGACTTACGACGAGTTGCTCTCTGTCTGTGAGACACTGAAAAAAGCCGGATATGATAATCCGATCATGGGATGTACCAAGGGAAACGGCGATCTGCTTTATCCACTGTTTTACCCTTATTTCTGCGGGCAGATCCAAGGAAACGAGTCTGCGCTGGCGGATCTGAATGAAATGAAGCCGGGGGCGGGGGAGTATATACGCAGTACCCTCGACCTGACGTCTGATTTTATGCAGCATGGCTATCTGGATCTGGATAGCTGCAGTCAGATGGAAGACAATTATGACGCGGTGATCCTGCGATTCTTCGAAGGGGATGTTCCTATGATGCTTGCTACGGGCAACACGGTATCCGGAACAGAGAAACGGGAGGCAAAATCTGAGGCATTTACTGCCAAACCGTTCTCATACAGTTTCCACCCTGTTCCGTCCACGGAAGAAGGCGGGTATTTCATCAACACAATCTCTATCGGCTTCGGCGTCAATAAAAACAGTGAAAATCTGGATATGGCCAATAAGTTTATGCGATTTCTGGTCACGACGGAGGAACTGAATCTGATGGCAAAGGCGAAACGCATGGTGACTCCCTGTGTGGACATGTCGCTGGATAGTGTGTATGCGCCGTTTGAGAAGATCAGTTCCGACCGGTTTATCAATCTGTCGGAACTGGGTTTGTCGGATGTGGCATCCTCTCAGGTGAGCAGGGCCGGCTGGCAGGTTGGTATGGGCAACATGACAGTGGACGAGGCCGTAGCGGCATTTGGAAAGATAGAATGATCTGTTGTACAGCGGATAATTGCGGGTATAAGGCGGTTGTAATCAAATGATAGTTGTGATAAAGCACTCTATGTGAGGCCAGAACGGTATTGTAATGTTCGTTGCGTGCCGCAATGACCGGTAAACAAGAAGATGTTAATATGCGTTGCTTGTGGCAATGGCTCGTTTGGCCATAAAATTGAGCCATCAAAAACAAGGAGGCATAGATTATGCTTAGTGAAAACATTAAAAAACTCAGAAAATCGAAAGGAATCTCACAAGAAGAACTTGCAATCAAACTGAATGTGGTAAGACAGACGGTCTCAAAATGGGAAAACGGTTTATCAGTTCCAGATTCGACTATGCTGATCGCATTGGCAGATGAATTAGATACATCTGTAGGTGTATTGCTTGGAGAACCTGTAACGGAACCGATGTCG
>CADBNO010000112.1 GCA_902796105.1 uncultured Lachnospiraceae bacterium
GACGCAGCAACCGCGTAAGACGCAGCAACCGTTATCCTTCGGAGGGAGGTCATGACCGTGAAAAAGATCGGTATCGGATACGAAGATCACAAACGGATGTTAGGATAAAGGGGGAATAAGATGGAAACAAGATTTAAAAAGAAATCGCAGATCATAGACATCGGGATCACAGCGGTAGCGACAGTGCTCTCGGTGGGCACTATGCTCTATGGAGTCAGTCATTTCGGGCTTGGTGAGGCGTGGCCGGAGCTGGTGCTTAACCTGTGCTACATTGCATGCCTGGTGATGATGGCGATGTACTTTTTCAAACGTCTTGACAGCCAGCACTTCAACTATTGGAGTTCGGTATGTGTAGGGATTACCGTGCTCTTGAGAGACATTCTTTTTCCACCGCCACTGGAAAGTTATCCCATCCATCTAACCTGCCTTACGCTTTCGGTGCTGCTGCTCCTCATGCTCACTTTCTTCTATGCGCGCAAAGACTGGAAGAGTTACACCAAGCGCAACCTGTGGCTGCTCTTTATCCTTGACATGGTCATTGCCGGATTGTACAACTATGTTATTTACCACAATCCCATCAATGAATATACCAACTATATGCTCACGGAGATCTGGATCCGGCCGACGATCATCTACGGACTGGTGGCCTGCTTCGTGTCAGGAAGGGAAGCGGCGGATTAAAGACCGGGCTTTGACGGATCAGATCATGTCTTTGTCATTGACTTCTTCGCCTTGCTGTTTCATGGAAATTATGATAAAATTTTAATAAGATACAGCAAGCTTTTGAGGGGGCAATAATTCGATGAGATTGGACAAATTGACAAAGGATCAGGTGGAAAAACTCTATCGGGAGAGAATGCAGGAGGATTTTCCGCCGAATGAATTAGATCCGCTGGAGGTGATCACAGAAGCAGCGGAACAGGGCAACTATGAATGCTTTGGATTGATGGACGGGGAAGAGATCGCAGGTTATGCATTCCTGCTCAAACACGGTGAGGATTATCTGATCGATTATCTTGGGATCTGTCCGGAATGGAGAAAGCATGGGCTTTGGGGAGAAATGCTTGATATGGTGTGGGAATATCTCAAGAATGCCAAAAGTATCTTAGGCGAGGTTGAGGATCCGGATTTTGCAGAGAATGCAGCGGATAAGGAAATACGGACAGAGCGATTGGAATTTTACCTGGGAAGGGGATTCCGGGATACCGGTGTGAAGGTCACCTATTTCGGAGCGGCATTTATGGTTATTGAAGCGGAACAGACGCCTGTTCACACGCCGGAAGAGATTAAGGCTCTCTACGCAATGCATTACAAAGCATTTTTGCCAGAGGGGAGCTTTGAGGAAAATGTGATCCTGTAAATTATGGTTTTGAAGGAACTGTTGTGGTACCATATAGAATAAAGTTTTCCGAAAAACAGCAGAAGGGAGGATATCATGCAGACAGATAAGATCAGAGTGAGTGGTGGTGGCGGCACGGGCACAGCCCTTGTCATGGATGAGGTAAAACGTTTTTGCGAATATATGGGCCTGGACAGGAAAAGCGCGATGCGGATGCGCCTGCTCGCAGAGGAAACGCTGGGAATGGTAAAAGCGATCGCAGGGGATTTTGTGGCCGATTTCTGGTTGGAGGGGGATAAGGGTAAGGGCTGTCTTCTGCATGTTATGGCAGAGACCAGAATGAACCTTGCCAAAAAGCGTGAGCTGATCGACGCCTCATCGGACAAAAAGAATACCGCATATAAAGGGTTTATGGGTAAGATCCAGGAGCTGATGGAAGAGGGGCTCTATGCCTCGGATGACGGGAGTTCTTCCGCTGCGGATCCACCATACAAGTACAGAGCCATGGGTGTGTGCAATGCGGAGACTGCCGGTGCTTATCAGTGGTCTCTTGCGAAATATCGCGACAGCATCAATGCGGCAAAGGATTCGGACGGGAATGCCACAGCAGCATGGGACGAACTGGAGAAATCCATTGTGGCAAATATTGCCGATGATGTGCGTGTCGGTGTCAAGGGCGATACAGTGGAGCTGGTGATCGAAAAGAAATGGTCTTAGGAAAAAGTAAAAATAAAGCGAGGGAGTACAGGCATGAAGGAAGAAAACAGAGTAGACAAAAAATACAAAAGCATCAGTGCAAAGCATATGAAAGCAATGTTCGTCGTTTCGGTGGTCACAGCTATTGTTCTGATACCGGTGCTCTCCTATATGTACCGGAAACAGATGGAGGCGGAATATTCGGATAAGGCGTTTCATGAGGCGGCGATCGCGGCGCAGCTGATCGATGGGGACACTATCGCACGTTACCGGGAGACTGGGGAGAAGGATGAATATTATGAGGAAGTGCGGCAGATGCTCCTCACGATGAAACAGGCACACGGGTTTGATTATTTCTATGTTGTGATCCCGGAGGATGACGTGCAGTATTATATCTGGGATGCCGGTGTGGATGGCGAAGAGGGTGTGTGTGATCTGGGAGATACCGATGAGTACTACGGGGAAGGTAAAGAAGTTGGAGAGGCTGCGTTCAGCGGAGACGGACAGCAGCATGTCCTGATCACGAACTCGAAAGAGTACGGCTATCTCGCCTCTGCGTATGTGGCGATTCGGGACAGCAAGGGACAGCCGGTAGCACTGTCCTCGGTAGATATTTCCATGGATAAGATCAACAC
>CADBNO010000113.1 GCA_902796105.1 uncultured Lachnospiraceae bacterium
ATCATCATCCGCATTCCACAGACACCATTCCACATAGGAAAATACGGAAAAATCTTTTGCCTGCCCGGACTCGTTGGTCAGCGTCAGTTTGCTGATCTCGCAGTTGTCCTTGGTGGGCACGAATACGAGTAGATCAGCCTTCAATTTATTTTTGGAAGAAACGAAACGGCTGTAGCCGATGCCGTGGTGGCATTCATAGGAGTCAAGCTCCGTTTTGGTGGGCTTCCAGCCAGGGTTCCAGACGGTGCTTCCTTCTTTAATATAGAAATATTTGCCGTTGACATCACCGGGTACATCATTGTAGCGGTAACGGGTCAGGCGCAGCAGCTTTGCATCCTTATAAAAGGTATAGCCGCCGCAGGTGTTGGACAGCAGGGTAAAAAATTCCCCTGAGCCAAGGTAGTTGATCCAGGGCAGGGGCGTCTTCGGGGTCGTGATGACATATTCCTGAGCAGTGTCATCGAAATAACCAAATTTCATAGATTGTAACCTCCGTTCTTGTAGTTTTTGAAACCATGTTTCTTCGTGATGATTAAACGTTTAAGTAGCGATAAAGTAAGGGATTATCTGCGTAAAATTATACAGAACCAAATCGGAAAATGCAATAGAAAGAAAAAAGATTTCGCAAATTTAGACAATGAATAGTGAATGTGTACAAAAAACAGGTGCGACAACTGTAAAATATAGCTAAAATGATTAAAAAAATCTAAAAACAGTTGCAAATCTTGGTGAAAGGGTATATATTTGTCTTACGAAAACGATTAAGTAACACAGTGCGGTGTCACTGGATGCCCGACAGCAGACAAGGAGCAGGTTATGGTCTCGATGAAGGACATCTCCAAAGCTTGTGGCGTATCGGTGGCAACGGTCAGTAAGGCGCTGAATGACCACAGTGATATTGGAGAAGAAACCAAACAGCATATCAGGCAGGTTGCCAGACAGATGGGGTATTCTCCGAATCTTTCGGCCAGAGCGTTGAAGACAAATAAGACACACGGGATCGGAGTCCTGTTTGTGGATGATGCGAGAAGCGGACTGACACATGACTATTTCGCGAGTGTGCTGGACAGCTTCAAGCGGATGGCTGAGAAATGCGGTTACGACATTACTTTTATCAACAGCAGTAAAAACCGCAAGGGCAGGATGACTTATTTAGAGCACAGCAGATACCGCGGATTCGACGGAGTGGCGATCGCCTGTATTGATTTTGACGATCCGGAGGTTACGGAACTGGTACAGAGCAACATTCCGGTGGTGACGATCGATTACATATATGATAATCATATCGCAATCCTTTCCGATAATGCCGGAGGGATGCACGAACTGATGGGATTTGTCTGCGGGCAGGGTCACGAGAGGATCGCATATATCCACGGAGCCGCATCAAATGTAACGACGAAGCGGCTTGCCAGCTTCTACAGAACGGCAGAGGAGTATGGCGTGGAGATCCCGGATGAGTATGTGAGGGAAGCACCTTACCGGAATACGGAAAAGAGCTATCGCGAGACGAAGGAACTGCTTCAGTTAAAGGAACCTCCGACATGCATCCTGTATCCCGATGATTACGCGGCGGTCGGCGGGATGAATGCGATCAGGGATATGGGACTCAGGATCCCGGAGGATATCTCGGTCGCGGGGTATGACGGAATCCCGCTGGGGAAGTATTTGCAGCCGCAGCTGACCACCGTTCAGCAGGATACGGAACAGATCGGCGTGGCGGCAGCGAGAGAGCTGATCAGCCTGATCGAGAGACCGAAATCCACGCTGGTTGAGCAGGTTACCATACCGGGACATCTGGTAGAAGGCAGTTCCGTGTCGCATCTGAAGCAGAAGGAACGGGATCAGAAGCGGGCATAGGAACCCGGTAAGAATTGGCGGCGCATGAGCCGCATATTGAAAATGGCATTTGTATCACTGCAAAGCAGCGATATAAAAATAAATGCAGTTACTATTATTCATTTTTCTAAAGGGAGGAATAAAAAATGAAGAAAAAAGTACTTAGTGCTTTACTTGCTTCCGCTATGGTAGCATCCATGATGGCAGGTTGTGGCGGAAACACAACCAACACTCCTGCGTCCAGCGCAGGACAGCCGTCCAGTCAGGCAGTGCAGCCCAGCAGTGCAGCGGGTAATGACGCAGCAGAGGGCAAGGTTCTGAACATTCAGGTTTGGAACGAGGAGTTTGCTAATCGTCTTGCAGATCACTATCCCGGATTCGAGAAGGCAGATCCGAAGGACGCTACCAAGGGTGGTAAGATCGGTGATGTAACCGTTAACTTTATTGTTACCGCTAACAAGGGTAATGCATATCAGGATCAGCTGGATGCCGTACTTCCCGGCAATGCAAGCCTGGAAGCTGACAAGAAGACGGATATCTTCCTGGTTGAGGCTGACTACGCTTTGAAGTATGTTGATGCGGATGTTAACGTTGCGATGCCTCTGTCCGAGCTGGGTATCAGCGATGCTGATCTCTCCAAGCAGTATCAGTACACCAAGGATATCGTTACCGATGCTAACGGCGCGCTCCGTGGTGCATCCTGGCAGGCTTGTTCCGCAGGCCTGATCTACAATCGTGAGATGGCTAAGGAAGTTCTCGGAACCGATGAGCCCGCAAAGGTTCAGGAGTTTGTAAAGGATTGGAAGACCTTCAATGACACCGCTGCAAAGCTTGGTGAGAAGGGATATCTGATCGAGGCAAGTGTAAACGATTCCTTCCGTGTATATTCCAACAATGTAACCACTCCTTGGGTAAAGGACGGTAAGTTTACGATCGACGACAATATCATGAAATGGGTAGATGATTCCAAGGTTCTGTATGATGCAGGCTACACCACCACCGATCCTCTTTGGGACGGCAGCACATGGAAGGGCGGCTTCCAGTCAAATCCGAAGGATACCAAGAAGGTATTCGCATACTTTGGACCGGCATGGTTCTTCAACTTCTCCATGGGTGCTGACACAGAAGGCACCATTGCAAATCAGGGCGGTTGGGGTCTGACGACCGGACCTCAGGGCTTCTTCTGGGGCGGTACTTGGATCTGTGCAGCACAGGGAACAGATAACCCCACACTGGTTAAGGATATCATCCTTACCATGACAACCGACAACGCAGTTATGAAAGAGATCGCACAGAAGGATTCCGACTGTGTAAACAACAAAGAGGTTCTGAAGGAGCTGGCATCTGATGCTTCCGGTAACCTTGCAATCCTCGGCGGACAGAACCCTTACGAGATGCTTGCTAAGGGCGCTGAGCTTGTTGACATGAGCAAGACTTCTCCTTACGATCAGGGTTGTAACGAGTCCTTCCAGACCGTATTCAAGGATTACTTCGAAGGCAAGTATAAAACAAAGGATGAGGCTGTGGCTGCATTCAAGACGGCTGTCGGCGAGAAATATCCTGATCTGAAAGAGATGTTGAAGTAATGTTGAAGTAGTGCAGTAAATGCAATTCAAGATGATCTTGGGCATTATAAAGTGTGCCTGTCTGAACAGGCAGGCACACTTTGTTTTCTTTATGACCGGGGGAGCCGGAAATGATACGGAGGTTTGGGTATGAGCAAGGTGAAGCGGGGGAAAGTTGTCAGATATAACCGGTGGGGCTATATCTTTTTGATTCCTTTTATGGTGACGTTTATTATTTTTCAATTGATACCGTTATGTACGACGATCTACTACAGTTTCTTTGAAAATTACATGGCAGGTCTGAAACAGATCGGACCTACATTTATCGGTCTTGAGAATTACAAGACGCTTATTACGGAGGGTGACCTCGGAAAATATTTTTCCAACACGCTTATTGTATGGCTGATCGGATTCGTGCCGCAGATCGTTTTATCCCTGTTGCTGGGCGCGTGGTTTTCCGATCCGAGCCTGCGGTTGAAAGGGCAGAGATTTTTTAAGACGGTTATTTATCTGCCGAATCTGATCATGGCATCAGCGTTTTCCATGTTGTTCTTTACCTTGTTTGCGGACGCTGGCCCTATCAATTCCATGCTGGTGCAGGCGGGCATCCTCAGTGAGCCGTTTAAGTTCTTCTCCAGTATTTCCGCGACGAGAATACTGATCGGATTCATGAACTTTGTGATGTGGTTCGGAAATACGACCATCCTTTTGATGGCCGGCATGATGGGAATTGATCCCTCCCTGTTTGAAGCTGCAGAGGTGGATGGCGCAACGCCGAGACAGATTTTCTGGAAGATCACGCTTCCGCTGCTTCGTCCGATCCTGGTGTATGTGTTGATCACGTCCCTGATCGGCGGTCTGCAGATGTTCGATGTACCGCAGATCCTGACAGATGGTGCAGGTTCGCCGGTTCGTTCTTCCATGACGCTTATCATGTATCTGAATAAGCATCTGTACAGCAAGAACTTTGGTATGGCCGGAGCACTTTCGGTTTACCTCTTTATCCTGACAGGTATTCTGAGCTTTATCGTCTTTAAGCTCACGGGTCCGAAGAAGGAAAAGAAAGAAAAATAGGGGAATAAGATAAGGAGGTAAAGAAAAATGGCTGATCAAACAAATAAAAATGTAGATAATCGCAAGAGTGCCGGCGCGCATATGCGTTTCCGGAGAGCGGTTTGCTATATTGTTCTGGTGTTAGTGAGCATTATGTGTCTGTTTTGGTTTTATGTATTGCTGATCAATGCGACCAGAAGCCATGGTTCCCTGATCACATCGGGATTCACAGCAGTGCCCGGAGGAAATCTGGTCAAAAACTTTGACAATCTGTTCCATAGTTCCCAGCCGGTATTGCGCGGCATGATCAACAGTATTTTGGTATCGGGGCTTACCGCAGCGCTCTGTGTATATTTCTCGGCGATGACGGCATATGCGTTGCATGCTTATGACTTTGCGCTGAAGAATGTCCTCTTCACATTTATACTTGCTATCATGATGATCCCGACACAGGTTACCGCACTTGGTTTCCTGCAGTTGGTCAGAGGAATGAAACTGGAAGACAACTTCATCCCGCTGGTTGTTCCGGCTATCGCATCGCCGGTGGTGTTCTTCTACATGAAGCAGTATATGGAGAGCACACTTCCGCTGGCACTGCTTGAGGCGGCGAGGATTGACGGAGCGGGCGAGATCCGGATCTTCAACAGCATCGTGATCCCGCTGATGAAACCGGCGCTGGCAGTACAGGCGATCTTCTCCTTCGTATCGAGCTGGAACAATTACTTCACTCCGCAGTTGATCCTGCACGACAGCAGAATGAAGACGTTGCCGATCCTGATCGCAAACCTTCGTTCCGCAGATTTCCTGAAGTTTGATATGGGTCAGGTTTATGCGATGATCGCATTCTCGATCTTCCCGGTGATCGTGGTTTATCTGATCCTGTCCAAGTATATTGTGTCCGGTGTGGCGCTCGGAGGTGTAAAGGGTTAACCCGGGAAAGTGTACGGCATGATCTGATCACAGAAAAATCTGATCATAGAAAAAGCAAAGTGCTGTTTGCAGCGGAAGGCTGTGAACAGCACTTTTTTACTTTGATCATTACTGCACAAATTGTGCAAAACAAATAAAAAGAGTACACAATTCAAATAATATTCTGAAAACATAAAATTACTTGCGTTATCGAAAAACCGTGTTATAATAAAAATGTGCTATTTAACTTGAATGATGAGGATTGTCAAAGCACGTAGGTACTTCACGACAATATAAGGAAGGTATTTCTGATCCGGAAAGGACGGAAACGCCTTTTTCTTGACCTCAAAAACAAAAAAACAATCCCCAAAATGTTGTATTTTGATAAATTGTTTATACAATATATTGCAGGGAAAAAGAGAGCAGTAGTCGACATGAAGGAGAAGTTTAAGGCATCTTCGATCCGGGATTTTTTCCAAAAATATCCGGCCATGATCGGGGTGATCGTTGTAGCGTTGCTGATCATTATTGTGTATGTGGTGTACCAGATCCGGTATAACAGACAGAATGAGCAACAGCAGGAGCGTTATGAGGAATTGAATAAGACAGCGTGGATCACGGACATGTCAAAGGTGACGGAGACGGAACAGACCACTCCCGAAGAGCTGGAAAAGGCTTACCGGGAGGCTAACGAGGAGAAGATGGAGCAGTTTCTTGCCTCCTGCACAGATCGGGAGACATTTGAGAAGTATCTGAACAGCGGGCCGGATTTTGAGGCATACCGTGCGGTCAACAGCGATGTGGTCGGTTACATCCTGATCCCGGATACCAGGATTGACTATCCGGTGCTCAGGGATGTGCTACAGAGAGATTATTATCTGAAGCGGAATCTCGACGGCAGCTCGGGTTATCCCGGCAGTATTTTCATGGAAAATATCAATTCGCCGGATTTTGATGACCCGGTGACGATCCTGTACGGACATAACATGAAAAATCATACCATGTTTGCGCAGGTGCACGATTTTCACAATAATGCGCAGTTCAGGGAAGCCCATAAATACATTTATACCTATGAGAAGGATTCGGTAAACCTTTATGAGGTGGTTGCCTGCACCTCCTATTCGGATGTGCATCTGCTGGCGGACAATTTTGTGAAGGACGGCTCCGGAGAGTTTGTCTACACGGAGAGCCATGCGGATGACCCGGTGAGAATGTGGGATTCGCTGAAGGATTATGGAGACGGCAAAGCCTATTTTGCGGAGGAGCCGCTTACGGAGGAGGACAAGTGTATTGTTTTGTCCACGTGCGGTTCGGGCAGAGTGCGGGTTGTAGTAGTGGCGAAATTGTTATTTACACATTGGCATTGATATCAGGCACGAGTGTTTTTACACTAACCACGAGCGAGTGGTGAAAAGGAGAGGGAGAGTTATGAAAAAAGCAGGAAAAAGGAACGTAAACATGTTCAGAAAGGCGTTGGCTTACATTTCCATGTTTGCCATGCTGCTGGGGCTGATCGAGCCGGCGTTTGTGATGAAGGCAGAGGCGGCTTCACCGATAACAGACTATCCGGTGACGATCAATTTCTATGACACGGATTTTGCGACACCGAAGGTACCGACAGAATTGCCGGCGGTGGAAAGCGGGAAAGGCTATCATGTTGTCGTCACCCTGAGGAATCAGTGGGGAAATGATATCGGCTGGGGATATGCGGACATTGATATCAGTAAGTCCAGTCAGACGGTACATGTGACGAAATTCGGGAAGGTTCCGAACGATTGGTCAAGCACCGCGTGGACGGCAATGGCAGAGGAGGACTGGGCAAATGTTGCCTCTGCGGTTACAAGACTTCGTTATGGCGATCAGATTTCCGTGACAGAGAATACGGTTTCTGTCCCTTATTCAAATATAGCGAATCAGATGGATACATTTGATAAATACAAGTTCCTCGGGACAACCAGTGAGTTGACCGGGGCGACCGTCAATATCGGTGAAAATGATGGAAGTACGGATTACAAATATGTGATCCAGATCAATTTTGACAAGGCGACATCCATAGCAGAGTCCGACGAAGTGTATGTGCTTGCCACGGTGCAGCACCATACCGGCGGGAATACTTATTATCGCGAAAAGCTGGTGACCAACGGTGCGGTCAAGAAGATTGAAATCCCGGTTACCAAAGGAATGTGGACTGACAATAACGGCAATGTGCAGGCGAACGAGGAGTACAACGGCTCGGAAAAAGGTGCCAGCGTGAAGCTTGTCAAGGGTGACGGTTCCACACTTAATATGAACAACACATTGAGCCATACCCATTGCTATGATGTGGTGAACGGGCAGGACGTGATCGGCTGCAAGGTGGACTATGCAGGTCTGACCGTATCCGGTTCCACACACTATGATGTGATCAATATGACCAAGATCGCGCCGACAAAGGATTATACTTTCCTTACGGTGCTGGGCGATGCGGTGAACTATGGCGTGGTTTCCTCTTCTCTCAGACAATCAGGTCACAGTGAGACCAACATGGCGGTTAAGACTTATGATGCGGTTGGAAATAATCTGGATCCCGATCTGTCCGGCGACGGAGATACCCAGGTGCCCGGTACATTCCTGATCGGAAAGATCACAGGTGACAATCTGCGTCTTGGTACAGCGACTCCCGCGACTCCGGTCGTGATCACGGGTGCGGATTCCATTTCCAAGATAACGGATGAGTCTGCCAATGTCAGCGTGAAGGTGGAGATGGCGGAAGCGGATATCAATTCGGAAATTGACAAGATGATCGATGCGATGCAGGATGTGTCTGCCGAAATGCTGACACATGAAGCCACGATCTATCCGGTATTGAGCGACGGAAAG
>CADBNO010000114.1 GCA_902796105.1 uncultured Lachnospiraceae bacterium
AGCGGAATCATCTGCGACAACAGAAACAAAAGAAAGCTCAGCGGAATCATCCTCGACAGCGGAAACCCAAGAGAGTTTAGCAGAATCTACAGAAACAGTTGAATCATCGACACAGGTTGAAACTGCTGAATCAGAGACAAAAACTGAAGAACAGAAAGTTGCAGAGGAAAAGAAGCAAGAGGAACAACAGCAACAACCTACACAATCACAGTTAGGTGAGGGTTGGGGACCAGATGGTATTGCTATAGACCCAAACTGTCCGCCACTGCCGGGAGAAAATTACTGGGATTATGTTGATCGACTGAATCAGTACTATATAGACCAAGGACAGATTATTGTGGTAGACCCTGCTGTACCAGATGGTATGCCAGAGGATTGGTTCAACTTTTAATTTGACAAACCCCACAACTAATTCTATTATCTAAATAGAAAAGGTGCTACCGATAGACGGTCTCGCCTTGGTTAACAGTTACAACAAATTAGCAACCGGTATCCTTTGGCTCGGGCGGTTGCTTTTTTGTTTTCTATCTTATCTGATGATTTCTTCCAAAAATGCGCCCGCTTCAGTCGCTCCTCCACACGAATGGAAACTGTCAGATATCTTGATCGCGCTCTTTTTATAGTCCTGCTCATACAAAACGCTTTTCAGAGATTGCAGAATATCTTCTTCTGAAATGGATGTTAATCGGATACCGGCACCGAGTTCTTCCGTTCTTCTTGCCACAGCTCCCTGCTCCGGAGTTTGCGGAAATAGTACCAGTGGGACCTTAAAATACAATCCTTCGGAAGCGGAATTCATACCACAGTGTGTAATAAATGCGTCAGCGATAGATAGCACCGCCATCTGATCGACAGACTCGTAAACCTGAATATTGGATGGCAAGTCATCAAAATGCTCTGTGTTGGTTCCCATTGAGATAATGACCTGCCAGTCTGTCGCGCCCAATGCGTGGATACAGTTCCGATAGAACTCCTTGTTTTGATTCACGGTTCCCATAGAAATATATACCGTTTTCTCTGCTGACTTAATAAAGGGCTCCTTGATAGGGCGGATTGAAGGCCCTATAAAACGGTACCTGTCAGAAAACGTATCGGAACAAGGCTGGAAATACTTTGATGTGTATACGATGGTGTTGGTATCATTATCATTTTGAACGATCTCCAACAGGCTCTTGACAGGGTAGCCTTTTTCTCTAAGCCGATCAATCTGTCTGTTGATCCGTGGCATGGCAAACAGCATCTTTGCAATATCCCAGGGGGTCTCCTTCATATACTTTGCTGAATAGCGGTTAAAAGCAAATGTCGTGGTAGACGACACATAAGGTATTCCGTGCTTCATAGCCACCAGTTTACCCCAGAATGCGACAGAATCCGAGACGATAATATCCGGCTTTATTTCACCGATTTTTTCTGTAGTCATTTCATCCAGTGCAAGTGTAGAAGAAACAAGGAGCTCCGTTGCAAAGACCTTATCTTTGCCGACACGATCTGCATTATTTTTATCTTCCATTTCAAAATCATATCCGTCACATCCGATAAAAACAGCCCCTGCCTGTTCGATCTTATCCCTGAACATCTCAAAAGAAAAATAGAAGACCTTGTGTCCTGCAGATGTCAATTGCTTAACCACAGCGAGAGTCGGATTGGTATGCCCATGTGCGGGAATACAGAACCAGGCAATTTTCATAGGTTTTCGTCACCGTCCTTTTCAACAAAAGCTGCTGCAAATAAATCGGAAAACGCTCCTTTCGGTGGTATAGCGATCCCGCGTTGATCATCACCCTTTTCCTTTTGGCGCGTTCATTTTTTTCACCTCGAAGTATGATTTGTATAACATATCATACTTAAAAAACGGTTGAAATGTCAATATGCAAAAATACATAAACCAAAAAACTTAAAAAGCAACTTATCATTTTCATCATTCTCAGGGAAACAGCGCTTTACACAACCGTCAAAATGTTATAGAATATAACCGCTGAAGCTTATTCTAATTGATATAGACGCAGTACATCTGCGAAGAAGTATACTTACTAAAAGGAGGAGATACTGATATGGATTTAATTCCCAGCTTTTCGGTTGACCACACCAGGATCATCCCTGGCATTTTTACCAGCAGAGTAGACACCCTTGGCGATCAGAAGGTTACGACCTATGACGTGAGAGTCACAAGACCCAACATAGAGCCCGCTGTCGACGTGGCGGCAATGCATTCTCTGGAGCACATCATCGCCACATACTTAAGGAACGACCCTGACTGGAAGGATCAGATCATCTACTGGGGACCAATGGGCTGCCTGACAGGCTTTTATCTGATCCTGAAAGGGAACCGTGCACCAAAAGAGATTTTCGACCTGATCCTCAGAGCCTTTCAGTCCGTCGCAGACGCCGAGGATGTTCCCGGCGCTTCACCGGTAAACTGCGGCAATTATCTGATGCACAACCTTGGGATGGCTAAATGGTATGCCGCAAGGTTCGCCGCTTATCTGGCTGAAAATGCGGACAAACCTGAGATTTTCGAGTATCCCAGGTCCGAGAGACTTGTGACAGAGGACGGGCGTCATTTCTTTGATTCATGATGCAACCTACAATGCAACCTACAGTGCAATCTATGATGCAACTATTTCGGGGATGACCGGCTCATACTCCGGTAGGTCTCCGCAATGATGACAAATCCTAACGGACCCTTGATGATCCCGCTCACGCCGAAAAGCTGTATCCCCGCATAAAGGGACAGCAGCACGGCGATGGGCGGGATTCCCATGCGTTTTCCGATCAGTCTGGGCTCCAACAGCTCTCTGGCAAAAATGCATGTCACGTACAGAACTGCACAGATAACGGCTCTGCCGTAATTTCCCTGCATGATCTGAAGGATCGCAAGCGGAGTCAGCACCACACCGGTGCCGATGAACGGAAGCGCATCCAGCACCCCCGCCAGAATTCCCCACAGGATTCCCTTGGGAAATCCCGCAATTCCCAGTGTGACAGCGCATATTGTGCCGATCACTGTCATGATCACCGCCTGCGCCTTGATAAAGGTGGCAATATAGCGGATCACACCACAGATCACTTCCAACAGCACATGACACTCCTCATGATCCAGCAGTTTATTCATGATATCGTCGTAATCTTTGGCAAGCAGCACGGCTGCAATGAGGAAAACGACCAGAAAGCCGCCGACAGCGCCTGCTATTTTCACATATTCCAGCGACTGGGACAATACACCGGAAGCCGTGTTTTTGCCCAGGGTACGGCTCTTTTCCCGGATCAGATCAGAGATCCTGGTCTCCAGATAAGCACCGTTTACCCCCACGAGTTCCCCGATCCTGCCGCAGATATCATGCAACGCCTTCTGCATCTGTCCCGACATCTCTTCGATCCAGCCTGTCCAATCGGGAATACTCCCCACGATCCACGAGGCCAGCACACTGATCAAAACCACCAGGATCACGACGGCAGCCACTAACAGCAATCCCGCTCCGATCTGGCGGTGGATGTGGAACCTGTCCTGCAGTTTTTTTAGAAAGGGGCCGAAAATCGTGACAAAAACCATCGCCAGAAGCACAGGTCCAACCAGCGGGGACAGAAATTTCAGGAAAAAATATACTGCCCCTGTCAAAAGGAGCAGTAAAGCTATCTTATGATTTAGGATACCTGAAACAAATTTATCCTGTTTTTCATTAAATTTCTCTGTCATACCATCGCACCTTCTCTCGAATTTCCTGTTAATTACTGATAGTATGACAGGATTCACCTTGTTTTATCCGCTTTCCTTGCGTTATCGGTTATGTCGCCTTTTTGCCTCTTATGTCTCTTTCGTCTCTTTCGTCTCTTTCGTTTCTTATGTCTCTTTCGTCTCTTTCGTCTCTTTCGTCCCTTATGTCTCTTATGTCTCTTTCGTCCCCGCTCTTAATTTCTCGTGAACGCAGGATTTTCCGGAGTGATCTCAAACGACATCACTTCTTTCGTTTCCGGATGTCGAAATTGCAAACGATCCGCACAAAGGGCAACGCCTCTCACTCCGAGTTCTCTGCTGACCTGCTTGGACAGCTCCGTACCGTACTTGAGATCTCCCAGGATCGGCAGACCGGCATGGGAAAGCTGTGCCCTGATCTGGTGAAACCGCCCGGTGTCAATCTCGACATCCAACCTCCACACAGGTGCAGATGTGTCAGTCTGCTCAGCTTTTTTCTCCACCCGATACCGCAGACAGGCTTTGCGCACACCTTTTTCCCGTATCGATCTCTGTATTTCCGCATCAGACAGTTCCTCTACCGACAGGATCTCTGCCCGATTTTCTTTTGTCTTGTAGAGATAATCCACCAGCTCAGCCTGCTGCTCCTTTATTTCCCCGCATACCATGGCAAGATATCTCTTCTTCAAGGTATTTTCAGTCAGCTGTTTCGCAAGCCCGGCTGATGCTTTCTCCGTCTTCCCGAGAACCAAAAGCCCTTCCACGGGCTGATCCAACCGGTGTACCAGTCCCAGATACGGACTCCCCAGATAGTTCTTTATCTCGCTCTCCACATCCGACTGTCCGATCTTGTTCGTCTGCGTCGCCAACCCGGCAGGTTTATATACTACTATTAAAAATTTGTCCTCGTA
>CADBNO010000115.1 GCA_902796105.1 uncultured Lachnospiraceae bacterium
GTGGCGCAGAAGAAAGCGCAGGCGCAGAAGCAGGCGTTGAAGCTGGTGGGGGACGTGTTTGCAAACGACAGAAAGATGGATCAGGATTTGGAGGGCAGGCGCGAGAGAATAAGACAGCTACAGCAGGAGAACGGCGAGTACAGGCGCTCCGTACAGGATATCGAGAACAATCGCGAGGAATTCCGCAAGAACAGCGGAGTCGCGGCGGACAGCGAGGAGGAGAGGGAACTGCGGCTTCTGGCAAAGGAGAAAGAGGCAAGTTTTGCAGGTTCTTCCGTGCGCCTCTCTGATGAGGAGCGCGAGAAGATCGCGCGGATCAAAGAAAAGGGACTGACACAGTACCAGCAGGATTCCCTTGCCATGAAGGAAGATGAGCGATATTTTGCGGAGGCGATCCATAAAGGAGAGCAGGAGATTGAAACCGAGAATGCAATCATTACCGGAACCAAGATCGAGCGGCTGAAAACGCATGCCATGATGGATGCACAGAAAGAGGCGGAGCAGATCATGCAGAAAGCCTCCGAGGATATTGTGAATCTGCTTGTGGGCGAGGCGAAGGATCATATCGAGGAGGAACTGGAGGAGAAAAAGGAAGCCGCCAAAGAAGAGGCCGAAAAACGGGAGGAACTCCCGGAGAAGGTCGATGCTGCAAGGGAACGGAAGAAAGAACAGGAAGAATTCACGGAGGAAATCCTGGAGGCAACCAGAGGGCAGGGAACCGGTGCAGCCGGCATAAATGAAGCGCAGCAGGAAATTAAAGATATGATGAACAAGATGAAGCTCATCGAGGAGGATATTAAGGGCGCTGCGGTGGATCAAAACGTGTAGATATGTTACAATGTGCAATGTGGCAGGAGCAGTCTCGGAAATGGGGCTGCTTTTGTTATCTGCTTGTATCAGCTGTAAATTTCTGTTAAAATAGGATGGTGATATAGGGCACTGTTTTTGGCATCATACATTGAGGGATGGAAATGTTTGTAAATACAACGTTATGCTATCTGATGAAAGACGATAAATATCTCATGTTGCACCGCACGAAAAAAGAGCATGATATCAATAAAGACAAATGGATCGGCGTAGGCGGAAAGGCGGAGCCGGGCGAGAGCCCGGAGGACTGCGTGCGCAGAGAGGTATGGGAGGAGACCGGATACAGGCTGGGTCAGTGTGATTTCCGCGGGATCATAACCTTTGTGTACCGGGATATCACAGAATATATGTACTTGTTTACTTCCGCAGACTTTTCCGGGGAGGAACGGGAATGTGCGGAAGGAGATCTGATCTGGGTTCCGCAGAAGGAAGTGTATGATCTGCCGATCTGGGAGGGGGATAAGATCTTCTTTCGGTTATTGGAGGAGAGAAGTACTTTTTTCTCCCTGAAACTGGTCTATGATGAGAGCGGCAGACTGACGCTGGCAGTTCTGGACGGCGAAGAGATAGAATGAGAGGAGCAAAATGGATAAGAAACAGGGATATGGCGCGGGAACAATCCTTGCCAGCGTTCTATTTGTGGTGTGGTTTGCTGCGTCTCTGGCAGGCATGATCTACTGTTCCAAGACGGGCAGGGGATTGCTGGTGCCGGCGCTCTTAGGTCAGTATTTTTTTGTTTTTGGCATGGTGGGAATTGTCTCAACCGTTAAGAGTGAGACCTTTCAGCCGTTTATATTGATTTTTCCCATATTGGGAATCCTGTTGATTGCGATTCCAATCTGGCTCTATTTTGGCGGGGAGAAAGCCGGCGCGATGCTGGATGTCGTCTTGCCTTATGTGGTGGTAGTGACGATTCTGATCGGTTCCATCTTATTATTGATACTATCGCAGGTAAATACCGGCCGGAAGAAAAAGCAATGTACTATGACTGTGAATGCGATGTGCGTAGCGCTGGATGCGCGTTATCACAAAGGCACACGGACCGTATGCCCGACGTATGAGTTCTATTATGCGGGAGAGAGCCACAGGGTTTGCGACTATACATATACAAGTCAGACCATATCCGAGGGAGATGCCTGTACGCTTTTGATTGATCCAGAGAAGCCGGATGTGTTTTATGATGAAAAGCGTGAGGAACGCAGCCGCAAAGTGACGACGCTTATTGGGGTTATGGGGATACTCTGCGGAGCATTGGGGTTGTATATGATGTTGTTTGGGAATCAGCAGAGTCGATAGCGGGACAGGGAGAAGATAAAATGCAGGAAGAACAACGTAAAACAGAGATTTGGGATAAGTTTGCACCGGTGTATGCGCCGGCTATGAAGTTTGGAAATGACAGGGCGTACCGGTTCCTGTATTACCGCATCAGGAAGGTCGTGAAAAACAAGCGGGTGCTGGAAATCGCCACAGGTCCTGGACTCATCGCAAAGCATGTGGCGGATGTGACCGAATCAATGGTGGCGACAGATTTTTCGGTGAAAATGCTGGAGCAGGCGCGCAAAGGGAAAAATCCGGAGCAGTTGACATACGAGTACGCGAATGCGGTCAGACTGCGCTATGCGGATGAGAGTTTTGATGTGGTGATCATTGCCAATGCGCTGCATGTCATGCCGGAACCGGAAGCAGCTTTGGCTCAGATCAGACGGGTGTTAAAGCCGAAGGGGATCCTGATCGCGCCCAATTTTATCCATGATAATGACAGCAGCAAAAGCGGTTTTTTCAGCGGAACGCTGAAAAAAATGGGCGTTTTCTTTGAGAGAGCATGGAGTGAGGCGGGGTATCGGACGTTTCTGGAGGAGAACGGGTTTCGGGTGGTGAATGCGAAAGTGTTGGATGCATGGATTCCGATGATGTATACAGAGTCGGTCAAGAAAGAAATGTGAGTATGGATATCAGAGAGGCCATTAAGGCAAGACATAGCGTAAGACAGTATAAGGACCTGCCGATCGCCGAGGATCTAAAGGCGGAGCTGGAACAGGAGATTGCAGAGTGCAACCGGGAGAGTGGGCTGCATATCCAGATCATTTATGACGATCCGGAGTGCTTTGACACCTTTTTGTCTCATTACGGAAAGTTCAGCAATGTGAAGAATTATATTGCGATCGTTGGGAAAAAGTCCGATCAGTTGGAGGAACTGGGCGGATATTACGGACAGCGGATCGTGCTGAGGGCACAGATGCTGGGCTTAAACACCTGTTGGGTGGGCGGTACCTACGGAAAGGGAAAATGCAGGGCAGACAGCGCGGCGGGCGAGAAGATCGTGTGTGTCATCGCAATCGGATATGGCGAGAATGAGGGGACGAAACATAAGTCCAAACCGGTGGAGAAACTTTGTGAAGTGCCGGAGGACAAGATGCCGGTGTGGTTTAAAAACGGCATTGTGGGCGCAATGATGGCGCCTACGGCGCTGAATCAGCAGAAGTTCCGTGTGACTTTGGAGGGAGATGAGGCATTCATCACAGCCAAAGCAGGAGCCTTCTCCAAGGTGGATCTGGGAATCGTGAAATATAATTTTGAAGCGGCATCGGGACATCGGTGCGGCTGAACCATATAAGGATACGGAGCATTGTAAGGGAGGTAAAGGTATGAGTACGATCGCAAAAAGCAGTCTGAGATTTTTTTTGAAGGACGGAATATTTTCGGTGGACAGGCAGCCGGTAGAAGATTGTGTGCTGGAGGGGGAGGAACTCAAAGTTTTGGAGTTGAAGAACTGCACCTGCAGGAATATGACTTTCCGGAATGCCGTGACGGAATCTGTGATAATAGAAAATTGTGCCTTTATCAATTGTCGTTTTGAAAATACGGTCAAGGGTTCGGAGGGAGTGCTGCTGCGTGTGACGCACACTTCTTTCACGGAATGTGAGTTTGGAAAACTTACCCTGATCGCAGACGGGGAAGAGTCCGGCGTGGAAAAGGTTCATTTTTCACATTGCAAATTTGAGGAATCGGAGATGACTGTGAAGGGGGATGCACAGGCATTGAAGTTTTACAGATGTGAGGCAAGAGATTTTTCTTATAAAGGGGAGGCTCTGTCGGATTCCAAAATTGAGGAAATGGATCTGATGGATGTCAAGCTGGAGATCAGAGCGCAGGGAAACCAATTTGAGAAGACTGCATTCCAGAACGTGGAACTGATTGGTACGACCGAGAAAAATTTCTTCAAGGAATGCGATATGAAGGGGTATCATTTTACGGAGAAGAAATGAGTCGAAAGATTGTTTGGGCTGCTGTGATCGTGATCGGACTGGCGATCGTACTAATGGGCAGCAAGGGAAAGCAGCGTGCAGTTGCGGGGATCAAAGACCCGCTCCAGACGGAAGCCGCGGGACAGGCCAAAATGTCGGTTGACGGTTATGATATAACGGTCAACTATTTGTATGCGTATGACATCAGTGCGTTGGTGGTCAGTACCCATAATTACAGTGGCTCCGGCATCGGTGATAAGCTGGCGCCCAGAGATCTGGCCCTGGCCTGGGGAGATGTGGCAGCGTATAACACATTGGTGGATTTTCACTGGCAGCAGTCCGGAAGATGGTACAGCTGGCGTGTGAATTCGGATGCGGAGATCGCTAAAGTCGGGGGAATACAGGGCGTGACGGAGCATTCCTCCAACAATCATTTGATCCCGGCGGATGATACGGTGAAGAAGCAGATCAAACGGATCAAGGTGGGGGATCATGTGCGGCTGAAGGGATATCTGGTGAATCTGGATGGCGGTAAGGCGGACGGGTCGACCTTTTACTGGCATTCCAGCACTACCAGGAGTGACAGCGGAGCCCATTCCTGTGAAGTGATCTATGTGACGGGAGTGGAGTGGATGGATTGAGGGAGGTAAGGATATGGGAAAGCAGGGCGGGATTGCCGGAAAGATCATTTTGGTCGCCGTGATCGTGGCGGTGATCTATGGCGTGATGCATATGGGAGATTTTCTGGGGCTGCCGAAGACGAGGGGGATTGCGGGGATTCCCGCGCCGGTTTTGAAGGCAGAGACGGGGCAGCTTTCTGTCGGTGAAATTGACGGGTATAAAGTGACGGTAGATTATACATACTCCTGTGATCTTCGGGGGCTGGTGGTCAATGAGCGGCACTATACGGAGAGCTCGATTTTAGACAAAGTTACACCTGTGTCTGCTGTGCTTGCATGGGGGACTGTCGCGGAATATAATGACAAAATTGATTTTGGATGGCA
>CADBNO010000116.1 GCA_902796105.1 uncultured Lachnospiraceae bacterium
GATACTATATGCAACGCCGTTTGTTACGCTGACCGGACACGAGCTTAAAGTTTTTGTGATCTCTACCGCATTTCTGATCCTGGGGATTGCCATGTTCAATCTGGGAGCGGATCTGTCTATGTCGCCCATGGGAGAATATATCGGAACCGGATTGACCAAATCAGGACGCCTGTTCATTCTTTTACCGGTGGCGTTTTTGATGGGACTTTTCATCACGGTGGCAGAGCCGGATCTGTCCGTATTGGCCAGTCAGGTCAGTGGGGTGATCAATCCTAAGGTCCTGATCATCACGATCGGAGCCGGGGTGGGTGGTTTTCTCCTGTTGGGGGTGATGAAGATCGTGTTCCAGAAGGATCAGGCTTCCTTGCTTTTATTTTTCTATATGCTGGTATTTTCATTTGTTGCGCTCCTATTTTCGGCGGATAAAGGGATATTCCTTCCTCTTTCCTTCGATTCCGGCGGGGTGACGACCGGTCCGATCACGGTTCCTTTCCTGATGGCCATGGGAGTCGGGATAGCCAGATCCATCGGAGGAAAGCGGGTACAGGAAAACAGTTTCGGGCTGGTGGCTCTTTGTTCCATCGGGCCGGTGCTGGCAATGCTTGTTCTCTCTATCTGTTCAAAGGGTACTTTTACATATACCGTGCCGGACTATTCGATAGAGACACACCTGGATGCGAATCTGTTGCCCACGATCGCCGATGTTTTTCATGAGGTATTTGTGGCTCTGGAGCTGATCGTGTTCTTTTTCCTGGTGCTGCAGTTCACTTTGCTCAAGCTGAGCTGGCAGAACCTGATCCAGATTTTTATCGGGATCGCATATACCCTGATCGGTCTGGTCATCTTTTTGACTGCGGTTGCAGTAGGATATATGCCTGTTGGATACAAGATCGGTATCGATCTCGCGCAGAGCAGTAAGTATGTGGCTGTATTATTTTCCTTTGTGCTTGGTATGGTTACCGTATTGGCGGAGCCCGCGATCCATGTGCTGAATCATCAGGTTGAGGATGTTACGGACGGCAATGTGAGCAAGCGGCAGATGTTGTTGGCGCTGTCAATCGGTGTGGGGTTATCTGTTGGGTTATCTGTACTGCGGGTTATTGTTGGATTCTCGGTTCTGTATTATCTGATCCCGGGGTATTGCATTTCCCTTGGCTTGTCCTTTTTCGTGCCCGGGTTATATACAGCGATCGCCTTTGATTCCGGCGGAGTCGCCAGCGGGCCTTTGACATCCAGCTTTGTGCTGCCCATGGTGATCGGCGTCTGTGTGGCGCTCCGCGGAGAAAGTGCGGTGTTGGAATCGGCGTTCGGTATTGTGGCGATGGTTGCCATGACGCCGCTCATTGCGATACAGCTGCTTGGATTTCGGGCGGTGGTTGCGAAACGTGCGAGAGAGAAGGCAGCTATGCGGCATATTTTCTCTGCTGAAGATGCAGAGGTTATCTATTTTGAGTGGGAGGAGTTTGAGTGATGACAAAGAAGCCAACAAAGAAAAATGTAGCTCCCATTCGGCTGGAGTTATTGATCACGGTCGTGGACAAAAAGAAGGCGGATTTTTTTGCGGATCTGCTGCAATCCTTTGAGGTGAATATGCAGATGATAGTCTGGGCCAAAGGAACGGCGGAGGAGAAAACGCTGGAATATCTGGGACTGGCTGATAATGACAGGGCTGTGATCCTGAGCACGGTCCGGGAGGACAGATTAGATGCGATCGAGCAGGCTTTGGAAGAAAAATTTGCTTCGGTGAAGGGCGGAAAAGGTGTGGCATTTTCCATTCCTTTCAGCAGCATCATGGGTGCTGCTGCCTTTGGCTTTTTAAGCAATGAATCGGGAGTATCCGGAATGTTCGAGGAGGAGACAGTATGAAAAATGCAAATTATCAGATGATATTCTGTGTGGTAAATGCCGGGTTTTCGCAGGTTGTCATGGAAGCCGCAAGATCTGCGGGAGCCAGAGGCGGTACGCTGATCCATGGAAGAGGCACCGCCAACAAAGAGGCAGAAAAGCGCTTTCACATTGTGGTGCAGCCGGACAAAGAGATCGTGATGATCCTTGTCAATAAAGAGATCAAGGACGATGTAATGATAGCGTTGAACAAAGCGGTGGGCCTGGAAACGGCCGGACAGGGGATCGCCTTTTCGGTGCCGGTTGACCGGGTCGTTGGGATCTCAGAGGACAACGGACAAGAAGAACTAAAGCGTGATAACAGCGCCGGGAGCAGCGGAGGAAAACTTTAACATGTATTACAGGATGGACCAGATCAAACTGCAAAAGGATGCAGTGTTCAAGGCAAAACAGCACGGCACAGAAGGACTGAAGAAACTGCTTCTTGCCAGAATATCGAGACTGCTAAAGCTTCCGGAAGCAGATATCCGAGAGCTGATCATACGCAGGGAATCCATCGATGCCAGAAAGAAGCCGGAGATTTTTTTCGTTTATTCCGTAGAATTTTATCTGGAAGCAAAGCGTGAGAATAAAACTTCAGGTGGTGTACAGATATCCCCGGCCGAACCCGGCCGGTATCAGCTCCCGGCATGTGGTGAAAAGCCATTGACCGAACAGGTCGTGATCGCGGGAATGGGACCGGCCGGGCTTTGTTGTGCTTATTTTCTGGCAAAGCAGGGTTATCGGCCTCTGCTCCTGGAGCGCGGGAAGTGTGTGGAGGAACGGCAGGCAGATGTGGAAAAGTTCTGGGAAACCGGTGTGCTGAACACAGCTTCCAATGTGCAGTTTGGGGAAGGCGGCGCCGGGACGTTTTCCGACGGCAAGCTGAATACACTGGTGAAAGATAAGTATGGACGCAATCTGGCAGTGCTGCAGGCTTTTGCGGAGTGCGGAGCCGGAGACGAGATTCTGTATGAAGCGAAGCCCCATATAGGAACCGATGTGCTTTGCAAAGTCGTAAAGAATATGCGGGAGGAAATCCTGCGACATGGCGGCGAAGTGCGATTTAACAGTCAGGTGACGGATATTGCGGTGGAAAACGGAAGGGTATGCGGCGTTACCGTAAACAACGATCAGTTTATTCCCTGCAGCCAGCTGGTTCTGGCGGTGGGGCATAGTGCCAGAGATACATTTCAGATGCTATATGAGAAAAAGATCCCTATGGAGGCAAAGTCATTTGCCGTAGGTCTGCGCGTAGAACATCTTCAGCGTATGATCAATGCCGATCAGTACGGAACGGAGGAGACGGAGGGATTGGGAGCTGCTCCATATAAGGTAACTGCACGGGCGGATAACGGCAGAGGGGTTTATTCTTTTTGTATGTGTCCTGGCGGCTATGTGGTAAATTCATCATCGGAGGCAGGGCGGCTGGCTGTGAACGGTATGAGCTACAGCGGTAGAAACGGAAAAAATGCCAATTCTGCCATTATTGTATCGGTGACCCCTGAGGATTTCGGGTCGGATCATCCGTTGGCCGGAATTGAATTCCAACGAAAATTGGAAGAGACCGCCTGTGAATTGGCAAAAGGGAAGATTCCCATGCAACGGTACGGTGTTTTTCGCGCCTGTGTGGAGCAAAAACTGACACAGGAGGAGTTGTGTCGGAGTCGGGGAAAAACATTGGACATTGACACGGGGATGTTTTCAGAGGATAATGCAGAATGTAGTGTTTTGCCGGAGCATAAAGGACAAAGTGCATGGGCGGATGTAAGCAGGATTCTTCCGGCAGAATGCAATGAGGCTTTTGTACAGGGCATGAGACAGTTTGGCCGTAAAATAGAGGGATTTGACAGAGACGATACCGTCCTTTCCGGCGTGGAAAGCCGGACTTCCTCGCCGCTTCGGATCACCAGGGATGATTCCCTGCAATCTGCGATAAGAGGGCTCTATCCCTGTGGTGAGGGAGCCGGTTACGCAGGGGGCATCACTTCCGCGGCGATGGATGGACTTCGGGTAGCGGAGCAGATCATTGCGATGTATGCAAAACCGGAGTAAGCCTGTCGGGCGAGTGATCAACAGGCTTTTTGATATGACAAAATACAGTAAAGGCATGAGGTGACAGAACAAATATGTATAATGACATTTTGACAATCGGACCTTTTACCGTTCACGGATACGGACTAATGATCGCAATCGGTATTTTAACGGCGCTGTTCATCGGTGAGGCCCGAGCGAAAAGGAAGGGCCTGAACCCTGACGAGATGTATAATTTGACTTTTTGTTGCGGGATTGGCGGTTTTCTGGGCGCGAAACTGATGTTTTGCATGGTGGAATGGAGAAGCTTTCTGGAGAATCCATGGGTGTTATTAAAATCTGACGGCTTTGTGGTGTATGGCGGCATTATTCTGGGAGTGGTGTCCGGGTATCTGTGGTGCCGCTTTCGTAAACTGGTATTTCTGGATTATTTTGATATGGTCATGCCTTCAGTGGCGGTGGCGCAGGGATTCGGACGGATCGGCTGCTTTCTGGCCGGATGCTGTTACGGCAGAGAGACTGAATCCTGGTGCGGGGTGATCTTTACCCATTCCGATTATGCGCCAAACGGAGTACGGCTGATCCCGACACAGCTGATCTCCTCGGCAGGAATATTTGCGATCGCAGGCATCCTTATGTGGTATGCGCGAAAACCCAGAAAACAGGGGCAGGTCGGCTTTTTGTATATGATGCTTTACAGTATCGGAAGAACCTGTGTGGAATTTCTGCGCAATGACCATAGAGGAGCGATCGGCGTGTTCTCCACAGCGCAGTTCATCTCAATCTTTATCTTTATCATTGGCGTGATCGGATTTTGGAAGATGAGTATGCGAAAGGCTGTTTTCGCAGGAGGGCAGGAAACGGTATCAGCTGCGAGAGCGGAAAGTGAAGGCGCAGAATGAATAAAAAGACGATCATCATAATTGTCAGTGCGGTTCTGATCCCGATCGCTCTGGTGATTACAGGGATCATCTGTGTGATCGCGCTGCATGTCCACCGGGTGCGGCAATATAACCGGGATTTTGAGCAGGAATATCGGGAAAAGCTGTTGGCTATGGATCTGGAGATCCTCTCGGAGAAAAGATATATTGATATATCATCGGGAATATGGAGCACAAGACAGGAAGAGGCACCGGCGCGTGGAAATGATTATGGCGATTCTTATTATCACGAATATTATGTTTATGATAAGCAGATCGATTATGCCTATACGGTTTATATTCATCATTCGCCGCGGGGGAAGCTTGCGGCATATGATGATCTGATCGCAAAATATCGAGATTCGGAACAGAACTATGAAGCAAATTTTGAGATCATGCGGGAGATCATAAAGGAGCATGGAGGAGAGGCCGAGAAGCTCACTTCGTTTCGACCGCAGGAGATCGGAAATTATATTTTGCTGGTGTATCTGCCGGATGCAGAGAGCATGATCGATACACAGGATGACCTGTATGACAGAGTGTATGGCGGGTATGCTGATGCGCATCTGGATACAACGAACGGGATCAATGTGGATATTCCGCGTTTTATTTTTTGTACGCAAAAAGAGACTTACAGGCAAATGTGCGACAGGATCGCGGAGACCAGAAGTTACACATACAACAGACCGTATGAATGTCAAAACAGCGACAGGTCAAATGATGTGATCCGTTTAAGACAGCTATGTGAACTGCTGTTGGGGGAACGGACAAAGGAATATACGGCAGCGGATGTGACGGATACCAATACTTTAGGGAGCCCTGTGGCCAGAAATTATCTTATGTCTGTGAGCGCGGAGGATTGGATCGCGCTGTATGAGCTGGAAGTCGGGGTGGATTATTATCTGACCGTATATGAAAAACAGTAAGAAAAACAGGAAATCGACAACATAGTTGACAAAAAGATAGAGAGAAATTACAATTGCGTTTGAGTGCAAAATACAGGACTGCGTTTAGATAATGAGGCAGTAAGCGATAAAACGGAAAGGCAATAGAAAGGCAATAAGAGAGAAGATGAGTAATTTACGGGAATTTCTGAAAGATAAAAAAAGAATTGTGGTAAAGATCGGATCCTCCTCTCTGCAGCATGCGGAGACAGGAGATATGGACTATATCCGGATGGAGAAGCTTGTGAGGGAGCTTGCGGACATCCGTAATCAGGGTAAGGAAGTTGTGCTGGTATCCTCCGGCGCCATTGCCGCCGGAAGACAGGCGATTCAAATGAAAGAGATCAAGGCGCAGACGGATGCGGAGATGCTGGCGATCAAGCAGGCATGTTCCGCGGTGGGGCAGGCCAGACTGATGATGGCCTATCAGAGATTATTTGCGGAGTACAATCAGGTGGCGGCACAGATCCTGATGACGAGAAATACCATTGTGGACACATTGAACCGCTACAATGCACACAATACCTTCAGAGAGCTTTTGAAACTTGGTGCCATCCCTGTGGTGAATGAAAACGATACGGTTGCGACCTATGAGATTGAGATCGGCGACAATGATACGCTTTCCGCTATTGTGGCGGCCCTGGTAGATGCGGATCTGTTGATCCTGCTTTCCGACATTGACGGGCTTTATACCGATGACCCCCGCAGGAATCCGGAGGCAAAATTTATTGAACAGGTGGATGAACTGACGGAAGAATTCATGAATATGGGCAAGGGCAGCACCGGCAGCAATGTGGGCACCGGCGGTATGAACACAAAGATGATCGCCGCAAAGATCGCTACCAAATCCAATGTGGATATGGTCATCGCCAACAGCAGGGATATCGGAGTGATCCATGAGATTTTAGCCGGAGAGAACCGGGGCACTTTGTTCCTGGCGAATAAGGACGAGGGGTTTGATTTGCCTGATTTTGTGGAGAAGCTACATAACAGTTGATCCGGACAGGGATCATGAAGCAAAAGAAAGGCTAGGAAAGGATATTATAAGAAACAGGACACCATTATGAAGAAATACAAAAAACGAATATTTGACATCATTCAGATCGGTTCCAGAGAGGATCTGCCCAGCGCGGCATTCGATATTTTCATTGTATGCATGATCATCCTGAGTATTGTGATGACTTTTCTGGAAACCTTTGATGCGCTTGCAGCTTATAAGGAGGTCATGCGGGGCATAGAATCTTTCACGATCATTGTTTTCATGGTGGAATATATCCTTCGTATCTGGACCAGTGAATATCTTTATCCGGACAAAAGCAGGGGAGAGGCAGTCAATAAGTTTTTGTTTTCCTTCTATGGAATTGTGGATTTTTTGACGATTGTTTCTTATTTTTCTGCACTGTATTCCAACGGGGCAATTGTTCTGCGGATGATCCGTGTGGTTCGAATCCTGAGATTGTTTAAGGTAAACCAAAGCTTTGATGCCTTTAATGTGATGGCTGAAGTCTTGAAGGAAAAACTGAACCAGATCATTTCTTCTATTTTTATGATTTTTATGTTGATGTTAGGCGCGTCTTTATGTATGTATGGATTTGAACATGAAGCTCAGCCGGAGATGTTTGACAATGCCTTTTCTGGTATATGGTGGGCAATGTCTACTGTGCTGACGGTGGGATATGGCGACATATACCCAATCACGTTAGGGGGGCGGATCGCCGCAATTTGTATTGCACTTTTGGGTGTCTGTGTGGTGGCGATCCCCACCGGTGTCATCAGCGCAGGGTTTGTGGAGTATTATGCAAGGCTCAGATCGGATGATGTGAGGATAGTGCTTGCACCGGATTTAAATGAGATGCTGCAAAAACAGGCAAAGGCGTGTGATCTGTCAGTGAATACCTATCTGGAGAGACTGATCCTGGTACAGGAGTGGCACGGTCAGGAAGTGGTCACAAACGAACAGGAGCGATCCGGAAAGGAGCAAGCAGACCAGGAGCAATCCGATCAGGGGCAATCCGGACAGGGGCAATCCGACCAGAAAACAGATGTAAGAAAAGCACAGACAGGTAATAAATACAGCAAAAAAAGAACCAGACGTTAGGAGATAGTTGTTTTGACGGGAGATTTCAAGAAGAAAAGCATAAGACTGTCCTCTGCCCATTTGATACCCTGCAGCTTTCTGGCAGCGATCTTATGCGGAACATTGCTATTGATGCTTCCGTGGGCGACTGCACAGGGAGAACATACGGATTTTCTGACTGCGCTTTTCACAGCTACCACGTCCGTTTGCGTGACGGGGTTGGTTGTGGCAGATACATATTCTCATTGGAGTCTGTTTGGTCAGATCGTGATCTTGTTACTGGTGCAGATAGGCGGGCTGGGGATCATTGCCGTAACCTCTCTGTTTCTTCTGTGGCGTGGAGATAAAATGTCGCTTGGCGGTCGTGTGCTCTTAAAGGATGCGTTGAATCTGGAACAGGATGTAAATCCGGTGAGATTTCTGATCCGTCTTTTTCAGGGAACGATCCTGGTGGAGGCAGCCGGCGCTGTTCTGTATACCTTTGCGTTTGTGCCTGAATATGGGGCAGGAAAAGGAATCTGGGCATCCATATTTAATGCCGTGTCTGCTTTCTGTAATGCAGGTATGGATGTAATGGGGGCGGACAGTCTGGCCGGCTGGCGGGAGAATCCTCTGGTCATGGCGGTCACAATGCTGTTGATCGTTCTCGGCGGACTGGGGTATGTGGTGTGGTTTGATCTGCTCAAAGGCGTGCGGAGCGGGATCAGCAGGCGTTCCACGCCGGTGCAGATGTGGAAACGGCTGTCCGAACATACGAAGCTGGTGCTGTGCATGACGGTGGGATTGCTGGCTGCAGGAACGGTTTTCTTTTTCTTGGCAGAATTTCATAATCCGGATACGATCGGCGGCATGTCACTGCAGGATAAGCTGGTCAATAGTCTGTTTCAATCGGTTACCCTGCGCACGGCCGGATTTACTACCATTCCGCAGGAAAAGCTGACAGGACTGTCCTGTCTGGCGGCGTATATTTTTATGTTTATCGGTGGTTCGCCCATCGGAACGGCAGGCGGTGTGAAGACGGTTACCATATTTTTGGTCATTCTGAATGTGGTTTCTTATATCAGGGATCAGGATGAGACGATCCTGTTCAGACGCAAAATATCTGAGGAGATCATGCGGAAAGCTGCCGCGGTGGTATTCGTGGGTTTGGCCACGGTGTTTTTGCTGACAATGGCACTGATGGCAGTCGAGCATGTGGAACTGACCGATGCGCTTTATGAGGTTGTCAGTGCTTCCGCTACGGTAGGGCTTACCAGGGGGCTGACGCCTTCTCTGAATGCTTACGGGCGACTTGTCGTTATTCTCGCAATGTACCTTGGCAGGATCGGACCGATTTCCATGGCAATCTTTTTCACGGGCCGGAGAGAGAAAAACCATAAGATAACTTATGCAGACGGAAAATTTTATGTGGGATAAAGGATGAAAGTGGCAGAAAAATGAAAAGATCAATTGCGATATTAGGACTGGGAAAATATGGCAGAAGCCTTGCGGAACAACTATACTCTATGGGAGCCGATGTTCTGGTGGCGGATCATGATGAGGAATTGATACATGAGTTTGCGGGAAAATCTACCGTGGCAATCTGTGCTGAACTGACGAATGAGGACGAAGTGGCGGCGCTGGGATTGGAGAACATGGATATCGTTGTGTCCGCCATGGGTGGGAATCCGGCCGCAAGCATCATGGTGGTCGCAGTGGCAAAGGAACAGGGGGTACCCCTTGTTGTGGCAAAGGCTTCCACTGCCCGAATGTCCTCTGTTCTGAAAAAAGTAGGTGCTGATAAGATTGTGGATCCGGAAGAAGAGGGCGGAATACGATCCGCCAGAATACTGATGTCATCTACTTTTTTGGATTTCATGCAGTTGGATGAAAATCTGAGCCTGGTGGAGATGCGTGTGAAGAAAGAGTGGGCCGGAAAGAGTCTGATGAAGCTGGATCTCAGAAAGAAATTTCAGCTGAATGTAATTGCGGTTAAAGAAAAGGGAGGCAGATGGTCTTTCATCGATCCCACAAAAGCATTGTCAGAGCAAATGGTATTGCTGGTTGTACTGGAGAAAAGCGC
>CADBNO010000117.1 GCA_902796105.1 uncultured Lachnospiraceae bacterium
AGATTCTCTTCTGTCATTATATATGAAAAGGTGCTCAACCGCAAGAAACAGTATGGAATTTATAGATATCATATGATAAAATAAAACGTGCAAAAGAAAAACAAGCGGCTGCGAAGCAGACATTTGTTTTTCTTGCATGTTTTAACGAGAAAGCCGATTTGCGAAGCAAATCAAGAAGCTGCGCAGCAGCGGGCTTTCGAGTGTATGGGGGAGCAGACAAAAAGATGTATGCGTAGCAGACAAAAAGATGTATGCGAAGCAGACAAAGAAGGCGGCTGCGGAGCAGACAAAAAGATGTATGCGCAGCAGACAAAGAAGGCGGCTGCGCAGCAGACAAAGAACAGGTGAAAGAATGGCAGATTCAGAACATAACAGAGACAACGAATTACAGAGTGACTTTATGATAGAAAAAATAAAGGAGAGACCTATCAATAAACGGAAACTGATCCGGCGTACCTTGATCACGGCGGCCATGGCTGTTGTATTCGGCACCATTGCCTGCCTGACCTTTATATTGTTGGAACCTGTGATCAGCAACAAACTTCATCCGGCGGAGGAGCCGGTTCCTATCATTTTCCCGGAAGATCAGGAGGAGATGGCACCGGAAGATATGCTTTCCGAAAACACCTCAATAGAGGGAAATTCCGAGTCCGACAGCAATATTGATAAGGAACAGATGCAGGAGATTTTTTCCAGACTGATACTGGATAAGAACAATTACAGACAGATTTATACCGATATGAGTAAATATGTCAAAGAGCTGAATCATTCCATGGTTGTGGTGACAGGAGTCAGTTCGAACATTAACTGGTTCAATAATGTGGAAGAGAGTAAAAATCAGTCTTCCGGCATTGTGATCGCCAATAACGGCAAGGAACTGCTTGTTTTAACAGAGTATGCGCCGCTCAAAAAGGCGGAGAGTCTGTCGCTCAGTTTTGTTTATCTGGACAGTGCGATCAGCGGAAATGTCTCTGTGCCGGCTGTGTTGAAAGGCCAGGATAAATCCACAGGACTGGCGGTCCTTTCTGTAGATTTGAATGAAATCCCCAGTGAGATTCTGGACAGTGAGCAGGGGATCAAGATTGCATCTTTAGGAACCTCCAATTTGCGAAGTATCGTGGGTACACCGGTGGTAGCGCTGGGAAGTCCTATGGGAAATACCGGATCGATCGGGTATGGAATGGTCTGTGCGGTAAATGTTCAGAACCAATATGCAGACAGCTATTACAAATACCTCCAGACAGACATTTACGGCAGCCAGAATGCCGGAGGCGTGCTGTTTAATCTGCAGGGACAGGTTTTGGGCGTGATCACTGCGCAGAAACCCAATGCGGACATGAAAAATATGATCACCGCTATCGGTATTTCCGAGCTGAAACGCAGTATAGAAAAGATTTCCAACGAAGAGGTAATTGCCTATCTGGGAATCAATGGTACAGATGTCACAGAAGAGGCCAATCTGGAGCTTGGCGTTCCTTACGGTACCTTTGTCAGAGAGACCGATATGAGCTCGCCGGCTATGCGGGCAGGTATCCAAAGGGGCGATGTATTGGTGGGATTCGGAGATGTTCCGGTCAAAAATTATGACGAATACATCACGGCATTAATGGACACAAAGCCCGGTGCCATTGTGGAATTGACCATTATGCGCCCTGTTATGGGTGAATACAAGGAAATGGCTGTCAGTGTAACATTAAGTGAACGATAGAAAAGGCTGAAATTCCTGAAAATATAAACAGAAAGGTTAGAAAAGTAATATGAGATATCTGAAAGAGCTGAAAGAGGGAGACAATGTCTCCGGAATTTATCTGTGCAAGCACAAACAGGCTGCATTGACCAAAAACGGTAAGCCCTATGAAAACGTGATCCTGCAGGATAAGACCGGTACTATAGATGCCAAGGTCTGGGATCCGAACAGCCAGGGGATCGGGGATTATGATGCACTGGACTATATTGATGTGTACGGGGAAGTCACCAGTTTTCAGGGAATGCTACAGGTAAATGTGAAGCGCATCCGCGTCTGCAGCGAAGGAGAATATGATCCGGCGGACTATCTGCCGGTGAGCTCCAAAAATATTGATACCATGTATGAG
>CADBNO010000118.1 GCA_902796105.1 uncultured Lachnospiraceae bacterium
AAAAGTGCAGCATTTCTGCGGAGCAGAACTGTATGAGGAATATGAAAGAGCTGTGTGTAAGGTTTATGATATTTTGGATAGTTAAAGAGAAGTGGTGAATCGGAACGTGGAGTTTTGATTCGCCGCTTCTTTTCGGCTGTGGTCGAGAGGTCTGAGGGCGTAATCTTTCTATCGGAAAAAATATATTATTTCCGGGCAACCATGAAACAGAGTATAGGAAGAGGAGAAGCTGAATGGACAAAACAGAACTGAGACAACAGAGAAAGCTGGCTGCATTGATGCACTACAATCTCGTGAAAGAGGAATTTTCCGCTGAAATCGAGAAAAGCATTACCGGATCTGATGTATTTGAAGTGAGAACTATTTTATCAGAAAAAAACTATGGGAAATGTAAAATGAAACCTAAGATCTATCAGTATTCATCTTCGCAGGATATCTTATATAACAATCCAGAGATCTGTACTGAAGGTAGAAAAGTGTGCATATTAAACTTTGCAGATACAATAAAGCCTGGTGGCGGGTACTTCAAGGGATGCACAACGCAGGAAGAAGAATTGTGCTTTAATTCCACATTACTTCCGGTATTGGAGGCTTTTAAGGACAGCGTGTATGAAAAAAATAGACAGATAGATGAATTGGCGGAGGAGCATCCATCTGGAATCTATTCACCTGATATCATATTTTTCAATGAGGACGGTGAAGAAAGGGTAGCAGATGTGATCACTTTAGCCGCTCCAAATGTTCATTATCTCCAAAGCAGAAATGACATTGGATATTATTTTTCCATGGATGATGAGTTTGAATTTCATAATAATCTAATGTGTGATATGAGAATAAAAGACATCTTTTATCAAGCTGTGATACACGGTGTTACGGATCTTGTACTAGGGGCATGGGGATGTGGGGCGTACGGGAATGATCCTAAAATTATAGCTAGATATATGTTAAATTGTTCAGAGTCATATCCGGTTCAAACGCATTTTGTTTTGACGGGCGGAAGAAACGCTGATGTATTTAAAAGCGTTTTGAAAAAATCGTAGAGGTGTGAATTAAACATGTAAAGAAAAGGGCAAACTGGTCAAAATGATCGGTTGTCCTTTTCTTTTTTGTCAAATTTTACATCTTGACATAACAGAACAGATGTTCGATAATGAAATCACCACACAGAAAGGAGAGAATTGGAATGGAAGAACGCACCTATATCGCAATTGACTTGAAATCCTTTTATGCCTCCGTGGAATGTGTGGAGAGAGGACTTGATCCGCTCATCACAAATCTTGTGGTGGCAGACGAGAGCAGGACGGATAAGACCATCTGTTTAGCGGTATCTCCGGGGTTAAAATCCTATGGGATACCGGGGCGCCCGAGACTATTTGAGGTCATTCAGGCAGTAAAAGCGATCAATTCAGAACGACGGTATAAAGCACCTAAACGTACATTTACCGGGAAATCATACATCACAACGGAATTGAACAGTGATCCGGCACTGGAGCTTGATTATATCGTGGCGGTTCCGAGAATGGCTCTGTATATGAAGTATAGTACAGATATTTACAGGATCTATTTGAAATATATTGCTCCGGAGGATATCCATGTGTATTCCTGTGATGAGGTATTCATGGACGTCACACATTATCTTGACACGTATCATATGACGGCACATGAACTGTCGATCTCTATGATCAGGGATGTTTTATCACAGACTGGGATAACGGCTACGGCAGGGATAGGGACTAATCTGTACCTGTGTAAAGTGGCAATGGACATCGTTGCCAAGCATCTTCCTGCTGATAAGGACGGAGTGCGGATTGCGGAGTTGAATGAGAGTACATATAGAAGGCTGTTATGGTCACATGTACCACTCACGGACTTCTGGAGGATCGGGCATGGTACGGAAAAAAGACTGATGAAATACGGCATTCTCACCATGGGGGATGTTGCGGAATGCTCACGAAGGAATCAGGAGCTGCTCTATAAAGTTTTCGGGGTGAATGCGGAGCTTCTGATCGATCATGCCTGGGGCTGGGAACCCTGTACGATGGAGTATATCAAGCGATATGTGCCGGAGAGCAGCAGCTTGAGCAACGGACAGGTTTTACAGCGCCCATATACCTATTCAGAGGGTGAGATCATAGTAAAAGAGATGGCAGAGCAACTTTCTATGGAGCTTGTAGCCAAGAGGCTTGTAACGGATCAGATCGTACTCACGATAGGATATGATGGCCAGAGTTTTCAGGACACCGCTGTCCTGAAGCGTTATAGAGGCGAGATATGTCTTGATCACTACGGACGTCTTGTACCGAAACATGCACACGGCACATGGAATCTGGCATATCCGGTTTCGTCCACAAGGCTACTTACAGAAGGAGCAGTGGGGTTATACAGAAGGATCGTGGATGCAAGCCTGCTGATACGCAGGGTTATCATAGCAGCGGGGAGAGTCCTGCCGGAGAGTGAGATCATTATAAAAGAACAGGTTGGACAGTTGGATCTGTTCACGGATTATGATCAGATCGAAAGAGAGCGCAATGCTTTAGAGCAGGAACTGGAGAGGGAGAGAAACTTACAGAGGGCGATACTGAATATCAAGGCGAAATATGGGAAGAATGCCGTGATAAAAGGAATGGATCTGTTGGAAGGCGCTACAACGGTAGAACGGAACGAACAGATAGGGGGTCACAAAAAATGAATGATATGGGATATGGGGACTATGGAGACATCATTAACCTGCCGCATCCAGAGCCAGTGGGACATCCACGTATGAGCATGGAGAAGCGCGCTGCACAATTTTCGCCATTTGCAGCGCTATCAGGGTATGAGGAGGCTGTACTGGAAACCGAGAGACTTACAGAGGAACGGATCGTCTTAGATGAGGCTGAATTAGAGATACTGGATAACCGGATAAATGAGATCATGAGTATGGAAGAACCGCCAGAAGTAAAGATCACTTATTTTATACCTGATGAACGTAAGGTAGGCGGCAGATATGAGACGGTAATGGATAGAATAAGCAAAATTGACAGGTATAAGGGGAAGATCGTTATGGAGAATGGAACGATAATACCTGTTAAGGAAGTTGTGAGTATTGAATATTGAAAATAGTTTCGCTGACTTGAAATTGTAAATTCCACCGCATTTAAAAATTTCTTGATTTCTGATTTTATCTGGACGTTGCGATAAATGAAGAAAAGTGGTATGATAGGAAAAAGAGTCTGACAATGCATGTCACAAGGGGCACCTCTGCCCGATTAAATCCTACAGTAAGTTTACGCTGCCGTGGATTGTTTTTTTGTTGATACGGGCACGGAAACATGGTAAAATAATCCTATAAAGATGCATATTTGCACCCGATAATATTTTAGAAAGGAACAACTGATTATGGACACTAACATTACCAGACAGGCGTACGACCAGAACTCTCAGCAGGGGCTGGCTGCCATGAAGGAATTCATGGAGGTGGAGACCCAAAAGCCCATGGAACTGACCACCGAGCTGCTATTGAAGCTGCTCCAGGACAACAAGGACACGGAATACGGTAAGCGTTACGATTTCGCCAGCATTCACTCCATCGAGGACTACCAAAAGAAAGTGCCGGTGGTGGTATATGACGATCTGGCACCGTATCTGGAGCGGATGATGGCGGGCGAGAAGAACCTGCTGACCGCCTACAGATACGACCATTTCAACGAGACCTCTGGAACGGTGGGGGTACCAAAGGTGGTTCCTATGACCGACGAGCAGTCTCAAGTGTTCGCTAAGTACAATAATCTCCATATGTACGGCATCATCAGGGACAAGGTGGATCCGGATTGGATGAACGGACGGGGGTTCTGCACCTCCAGCGGCAACTGCCGGACACTGCCCAGTGGGCTCACCGTGGGTGAGGCTTCTGCCAAAATGGCGGACTACATCAAGGGCGGCAAGGATGCCTTTGATGCCATGATCAGGACACTCTACACCTCTCCCTTGGAGGGACTGAACCCTGCAGCGGGTGCCGATACCAAGTACATACATACCCGCTTTGCCCTTATGGATCGGGAGGTCAGGGGCATGGTGACGGGCTTTTACAGCGTTATCGTGCTGTTCCTGCGTTACATTGAGGACAACATCGAGCTGCTCATCAACGATATTGAGAAAGGTACTATTTCTGAAAATGTAGATCTGCCCGATGAGGTTCGGGAGAGCCTGCTGAAAAAGATCGAGCCCATGCCTGAGCGTGCGGCAGAGCTGAGAGAGATCTTCAAAGACGGTACCGATATCCAGTGGGTGCCCAAGGTATGGCCGCACTTCACCTACATCACCGGTGCCGGCGGCGACGGCTTTGAGGTGTATGACAAGGTCATCAAGCAGCATTTCACCGGGGAGGGTATTACCAATATTTACTCCGGTATCACCGCTTCCGAGGGGCTTTGGTCCGTGCCTGCCGGGATTAACGACTTCGACAGTATTCTGGCGCCCTGCGCGGCCTTTGTGGAGTTTCAGCCGGTGGAGGCCGGGGATGACTTCAGCAAGTGTGTGACCATGGATAAGCTGGAGGTTGGTAAGATTTATGAGCTCATCATCACCAATCTGAGCGGCTTCTGGCGCTACAGAATGAGCGATGCGGTCATTGTCACCGGGTTCCATAACAAGACCCCCAAGGTACAGTTCATGTACAGGGTCAACAGGACCATCAATCTGGCGGAAGAAAAGACCACCGAGAAGGCCTTGCAGTTCGCCGTTGAAAAGACCTGTCAGGAGATGGGCATTGATTTGGCGGACTTTACCGTTTATCCCAACACGGATGTAACCCCCAACAGATATGATTTTCTTATCGAGCCCATGCATGAGATCACAAAGTTTGACATGGCGGCTCTCAAGGAGAGCATTTTCAAGAACCTTTGCGAAGCTAACCCGGTCTACCACGACTGCTATGCGGACAACTGGCTGGCGAAACCGGAGGTGTTCTTCCTGCAGCCTGAGACTTCTCTGCTGTACAGGGACATGATGGTGTACAGGGGCGCTTCCATGAACCAGCTCAAGCCCGTCCGTGTCATCATGAACGAGAAGCAGCGCAAGTTCTTCCTGTCACTCAGGCAGGAAATGGAGGAATAATTCAGGAACCGGCTTCAAACACTAATATAGAACCAGGAATAGTTTCCCCGCTCCGGCGGGGAAACTTATATTCTAATTTTTTCAGGAGATATTGATGATGAGAACAGCCTTTTATAATGCCAATGTCTACACTGCCGACCGTGACCGCCCCAAGACCGAGTCCTTTGCGGTGGAGGACGGGCGGTTCTGTTTTGTGGGAAGTGCCGCCGAACTGCCGGAATGTGATGAGCGGATAGATCTGGGGGGAGCCTGCGTGATACCGGGGCTCATCGACTCCCACTGTCACATGTTTGCGGGGATAATGCAGACTGTAGCAGACATGCTGTTTGTGAAGCAAACGGTGAGGCCGGAGAATCTGGGTGAGACCTTGAAGAGCCTGCTAGAGGAGAGCCCCACACCGGATGGAAAGACCATCACTGCCATGGGGATAGACCTGACGGTGGGGGATTTTTCCGCGGTGAACATCGACTGCGTTTTCCCGGACAGACCGGTGCAGGTTTTCAGCTTTGACGGTCATGCCCTGCTCCTTAACACCAAGGCCATGGAGCGGCTGGGGCTGAACAGGGATACCCCGGATCCCAGCGAAAACAGCTATTATGTACGTAACGACCGGGGCGATCCCACGGGGCTGGTCATCGAGATCGAGGCAATGCGGCCCTGCAAGGCTCTGATAAAAGCTCCCACCCCTGAGGAATGCTATCAGGCACTGGTCCAGTTGGCAGGGGCTTATTCAGCTCTGGGGTACACCGGGTTGTTCGAGGCCATGTCCTTCGATGACGGGAACGAGGATGTATTGAAGGCTTTACAGAAGCTGGACAGCGAAGGCGGGCTGCCCTTACGGGTCTCCACCAGCTTTGGCTATAGTGGGGAGGAGCTGCTGCCCATAAGAGAAGTGATGTCCCTGATGAAGCGCAACCGTCAGCAGTACAACTCCGGGAATGTGCGGCATGAGACTTTGAAAATGATAACCGACGGCACTGTGGAGGAGCATTCCGCTCTGTTGTGGGAGCCCTATGCGGATCAGCCGGAGAATTCCGGCTCCGAGAACCTGACCCCGGAGGAATTATGTCGGGCGGCGAAACTGGCAGCCGAAGAGGGGTACAGTGTGCATATCCATGCTATCGGGGATAAGGCGGTGACCAGGGCGCTGGATGCCCTTTGCGGGCTGAGATGCGCCGGAACCAAGACCATCGCTCATAATCAGCTGTACAAAGAAACGGACATCAGGCGAATGCTTGATGCCGGTGATATATTCTTTCAGACCACGCCCCACTGGGCGGTGAACGATGGGTACACCCTGGGCTACCTGGGCCAGGAGCGGTATGGCAGACAGTTCCGGATCGGAACCATGGTCAGGGGCGGGGCGTGCGTGACCTTCGGCAGCGACAGCTGTCTGGAGCCGGACACCGCTGACCCGTTTCTGGGGATGTTCTACGCCTGCACCCGTGGGAATGGGGAGCTTTGCAGCGAGGAGTGCTTGGGCCCTGAAAGCGAGACCATCGGGCGGCTGGAGGCTCTGGAGGCCTACACCGTGAACTGCGCAAGACAGATGGGGCTGGAGACTGAGACCGGCAGCATCGTCTCCGGCAAGTCGGCGGACTTTGTTATAACTGACCGAGATGTTATCGGCTGCCCCCTGGGGGAGCTGAGAGAGGCTAAAGCGGTACAGACCTGGTTCCGTGGAAACAGGGTAGTATAGACTGAAAATTGGGTCTTATTTTTATCTTTCCGTTGCGTTAGAATTTCTTTTTTTGTATAATTATATGAGGTTGATCGCAGAGCGATCGCTGAAAAACACGTTTCAGGAACAGTTTATTGCTTATAGCGAATTTTGGATCTAAAGCTGAAATAAGGAGGACAGAAATGAACACGAGGGAAGAAAACGGGAAGCTTTAAATTGAGCTGGAAGCAAGGATTGACACAAACAATGCCCCCCAGACGGAGCAGGAGCTGTTCTCGATCCTGAATGCGCACCCGGGTATAGTGCCTGTCATGGATGCGGGAAAGTTGGAATATATTTCCAGTGCAGGTTTGAGGGTGTTGCTCAAAATCAGGAAGACCTGTGGGCAGGATGTGGAAGTCATCAATGTGTCACATCCGGATAAAGGGATAGTTAAAAAAAATATAAAAAGAAAAAAGGAGATTAAAACTATGTTAAACATCGAAAAGAAAGCAGAAAACTCAGTACTTACCGTTTTACTTACCGGCAGGCTGGATACCACAACAGCGCCGGAGCTGGAGAAGGAGATAAAGGGATCCCTGGACGGGGTGACAAAGCTTGTCATCGATACGGAGAAGCTGGAGTACATTTCATCTGCGGGCTTAAGGGTGCTGCTTGCAGCCCAGAAGATCATGGGCAAGCAGGGATCTATGAAGGTGATCCATGTGAGCGAAACGATCATGGAGATTTTTGACGTGACGGGGTTTGCTGATATCCTGACGATCGAGTGATAAATTCGTCTTATCGAAGCAGTGAGGTAGTGAATATCAGGATTATCTGATAGACAGGATGGTCATGATACTTGTACATGATAAGTGAAGAAGCCAGAAGATGATTCAAGAGATGAGTTCTATGAGGTTGGTTAAATTGACCGATGGTCAGGTGGAAAAGGTCTATCAGGAGAGGATGATAGAAGATTTTCCACCGAATGAGTTAGATCCATTGGCGGTGATTATGAAAGCGGTGGAACAGGGAAACTACGTATGTCTCGGATTGATGGATGGAGAAGAGATTGCGGGCTATTCTTTTATGATCAAACATGGCGAGGATTATTTGATCGATTATATTGCGATTTATCCGAAGTGGAGAAATCATGGGCTTTGGGGAGAATTGGTTCACCGGGTGGGGGAATTCTTTTGAATGCAAATAGTATCATAGGCGAGGTTGAAAACCCGGAGTTTGCCATGAATGCTGTGGATAAGGAAATTCGGACAAAGCGGTTGGAATTTTATTTGAAAAGGGGGTTCCGGGATACAGGGGTAAGAACTACCTATTTTGAAGCTCCGTTTATTGTTCTTGAAATGGAGCAGACGCCTGTTCATACCGAGGAAGAAATAAAGGCTCTATACGAAATGCATTACAAAGCTTTTTTGCCGAAAGGGATGTTTGAGGAAAATGTGTTTGTGTCAGATTAGTAAGAATTGACATCAGCATTGTAGGACTGAAAGGAAAAAGATAAAATAAAGCGGAGAAGTTTAAGGATATGGAAGAAAAAAAGCAGAAAAAAAATATAAAAGCATCAGCGGAAAGCATTTGAGGGCGATGCGGATGCGGCTCCTCACCGAGGAAACCATCGGGATGGTAAATGCGATCACCGGGGAATTTGAGGCGGATTTCTGGCTGGAGGGTGAAAAGAATAAAGTCTGCCGCCTGTATCTGATGGCAGAGACCAGAATGAACCTTGCCAAAAAGAAGGAGCTGATTGATGCTTCATCGGATAAGAAAAATTCTGCATACAAGGGATTTATGGGTAAGATCAGGGAGATGCTGGAAGAAGGGATCTATGCTGCGGATGAAACGGGCGAATCCGTGGCTGATATGCCCATTATGTATCATACTATGGGTGTGTGCGATGCCGAGACGGCTGCCGCGAATGCTTACATCTATCAATGGTCCCTTGCGAAATACCGCGCCGGTATCGGTGCGGTAAAGGGTTCAGACGGGAATGCCACAGAGGCATGGGATGAGCTGGAGAAATCCATTGTCGCGAATATTGCGGATGATGTGCGCGTCGGTGTCAGGGGCGATACGGTGGAGTTAGTGATGGAGAAGGATTGGACCAGGTGACAGGGCGGAAGGAATGGATTTTTTGATATGAAACAGACAGCAAAATCTTACATCATTGATGCGCAGGCAATCGATGATATATCCGAAAGTGTTGTAAAATATCTGGAAGTGAATAAGGTAAGCCGGGAGATGTATATACGCATACGTCTGTGCGTGGAGGAGGTGCTGCTCGCTGTTGCCGCTGAATTCGGGCATGAGCAGGAAACAGAGGTCATCCTTGCGAAAAGACTTGGCAAGCCATATATTGCGTTAAGATATAAAAACAGAAAATTTAATCCGATAGAAGGCGGCATGGATGATGAAGTGTCTGAACTTGTGCTTACAAGTCTTGGCATAAATCCTACCTACAGTTTTCATTCCGGTGTAAACAAGGTCGCATTCTCACTTCCGAGAACGGGGATAAGGCAGGAAGCGATGCTGGGGATTGCTGTTGTGCTCTCTGTTGTTTTGGGGGCGTTGGCAGGTGTGATACCGGCAGGAGTCAGGGATGCGATCATTGCATATCTGCTGACGCCGATTTCGGATACCTTCATGAAGCTTTTGATGCTGGTGGCACCGATACTTATCTTTTTGAGTATTATAACAGGTATATGCAAAAGTGTGAGCGGCGCGGAGTTCGGACGGATGAGCAGATATATCGTAGGTCGGTATGTGTCGCTGACCGCATTGGCGAGTGCGTTTTTTTCAAGCCTGCTCATAGTATTTTTTCATTTTGATCATGGGAACGGTGTGGGTATGGGCATGGGAGATGGCTTTAAGGAGCTTTATGACATGCTGTTGGATATCATACCCGGTAATCTTATATTACCTTTCTCAGAGGGGAATATGATACAGATCATATTCATAGCGATACTTTTCGGAGGGATCATTCTGGGGCTTGATGATAAGGCAGACAGGCTGAAGGGTGTTCTGACAGATACGCACAGTGTATTTGCATCCGCTATGGAGCTTGTGTGCAGGATAATTCCCATATTTATATTTACATCTCTGCTTAAGCTGTTCTGGGAGAATGGACTGTCAACCTTTACGGGGTTGTGGAGACCGATCATGATTGGTATCGCGGGGGAAGCGATCTTTTGCATTGCTCAGGTAATGATCGTTGCTGTTAGATTTAAAATCACTCCCGCATCGATCATGAAAAAGATCAGAGGATCGTTTGTGGTGGCGATAACCACAGGCTCATCCATGGCGGCATATACAAAGGGAGTAGAGGAAAGCAAGAAAAACCTGGGGATGCATGCGAAATATGCGGATATCGCGTATCCGCTGGCGATCAGTCTGTATGATGCGAATTATATTCCCCTGTTTGTAGTGATGCCGTATTACCTGGCGGAGATCTATCATGTGCCTACTTCGCCTGCCTGGTTTATCAAAGCAGCCATCATCATCCTGTTAATAACCTATGCCTCGCCGCAGGTCTCAGGAGGGGCAATGGTATGTCTGACGATACTCTTTGCACAGCTTGGGATACCTGCGGAAGGTCTGGGACTCGCCGGAGTGATCGCTACGATCCTTGATTTCCCTTCAACAGCTACCAAAGTCACGGGGCAGCTTATGGAGATGACTGTTCAGGCGGCTCATCTTGATATGCTGGATGTAAATACGCTGAAAAAATGAGAGAAACAAGAGGAGGCAGACGATGGAACAGTATGATTATGACGTGGCGATCATCACGGCGGTAACCATCGAGACGGAGAGTATAAAACGCTGTTTTGCGGGCTGAAAAAAATTTTCATTTGATAATGACGAGAAAGTGCAGTATTATGTGACAGAGTTTGAAAGTGTGTCGGGTAAGCGGCGTCTGGTCACGTGCCAGCAGATGCAGATGGGGATGACCGCCTGCACACTGACCTGCCAGAAGCTGATCGAGCATTTCCGGCCCAGGTATCTGATCATGACGGGGATTGCCGCCGGGATAGGCGGGGATTCACAGTTATACGGGGATGTGATCGTGCCGGATGTGATCTGGGATTATTCCACAGGAAAGTTTGTGGGAAAGGATGAGTCCGAGATCCGTTTCGGGGATGTGGGTTTTTTGCCGAGACCGTCTTTCCTGCGCATGGATGAGGATTTGGCGGCGCTGATGAAAAGTATTTCCGAATCGAAAGACCACGAATTCAAGGTGCATATCGGGATGATGGCGTGCGGAAATTCTGTGGTGGCGAACAAGGACTATGTGGATACGAGAGTGCGTGCGCTGATGCCGGAGACGGCCGGAGATGAAGACGTCGTTTTGTCTGCGGCGCAGATGTATCGTGACGAAACGAACGGGAACCCCAAGTGGGCAAAATATGCGGAGAAAATGCAGGTCGAAGTGTCGCCGCAGATCAAGAAGATGCTATCCATTGGCATGCATGATTTTATCTGGACGTTGCGA
>CADBNO010000119.1 GCA_902796105.1 uncultured Lachnospiraceae bacterium
CCGTTTCACCTCCTGCGGTTTCTTCAGACACATGGTCACTACCAGCGCATTGATCACACTTAAAGGCGCCACCAGCGAATCCACAATGGACACCATATCGCTTCTCGCCAGCAGATTACAGGAGGAATACAGGTTCATCGGGGAATGCACACCGTCTGTGATGGCAATGACCTTCGCATTTCTGTCATTTGCAAATTCCATCGCCTTCAGGGTTCTCATGGAATATCGGGGAAAACTGATCCCGATAAAACAATCATTCTCTCCGATATGTATCATCTGCTCAAACGTCTCGCTGACGCTGGTGGTATTCAGCAATACCACATTTCCCCGGATCATATTCAGATAAAACTGCAGGAACCCCGCCAACGGCTCATTGCTGCGAAGCCCCATGACATACACTGTTTCCGCATCCAGTATCGTATCGACAGCTGTTTCAAAAGCATCTGCATCCAAATGTTCGATCGTATGCTGCAATTTCTCTATATCAGACTGCATCACGGAAAGCACAACCTCGGACTGGGAACTTCTTCCGTATTTCCGGTCAATGCGCTGCATGTCGCTCAATTTTCCTTTGACGCAATCCTCCAGTGCCTTTTGAAATTCCGGGTAACCATCATAACCGATCCCGGCAGCAAAGCGCACTACCGTAGATTCGCTGATCTCTAAAGCTTCCCCCAGTTTTGCCGCTGTCATAAATACGGCCTGGTCATAATGATTCCGGATAAAATCCGCAATTTTTTTATGTCCTTTACTCATCTTGTTATAATGTGCCTCAATCCGTTCCAGCACATCATATGTACGATTGAAATCCATCTTCCTGTTACCGTGCCTTCATATAAAAATCTTCCAAAAGCTTCCTGGTCTCCTGATCCGAAAGGTCGTAATCTCCTGTCAGGCTCATACAGGCAGCGCCGTGAATGAAAATCCAGATCTTCGTGAACAGATCGCCAGGGTCTGTACACCCGGCCTCCCTTGCCGCCGTCACTTCGCGAACAACATTTCCTTCTTCCCCATTCAGTACTTCATACATGCTCTTGCGGTTCACGTGGGCACCCTCTCCCGCGCTCTGGCTCAAAAAAAGGAGTTCAAACAAATGACTTTCCTCTCTGGCAAATGCAATGTATGCCATGCCCAGATTGGAAAACGGCGTCTGTCCCGTTCTGGGATACAGGCTGTAATAATCCTGAAAATAAGCGATCGCCCTGCCGTAAACAGCCTCCCACAACTCCTCCATATTTTTATATACACGGAAAATGGGTTGCGTAGAACATCCTGCCTTCGCAGCAACCTTTCTGGCCGTTACATTGATAAAGCCTTCCTCCCTGGTCATTTCAAATGCCGTATCCAGGATCATCTGTATGGTAATCGACTCCTTGCGGGCCACGCCGTTTCACCTGCCTTCCCCTTTGTATATAGCGTTCTTCTGCGCCATAACACTTGTTATTTTACCGTCAATAAAAAGCCCTTGTCAAGTACTACATCTAGTACCTGCAAGGGCTTTGAAGGCTTATTTATCACAAGAATCCACAGACTATACAGGGTATGCTCCGTTCTTGGTATCTGCCTGACTCAAGTCTACCTTCTCCTGCTGAGCCTGACGATATTTGAAGAAATCGGTAGCAACCTGAGGGAACAATGCATAGGATAATACATCCTCGTCCTGCTGTTTGTACTCCTTCATTTCGTTCTCCAGCTTATCCATCTCGTTCTCCAGCAGATCAGCAGGACGGCAGGTAATACGTTTTTCGCCGGGAATTACCTTGTCGATAACCTCCTGATTCATCGGCTTTACGGTCTGACCATATTCGCCGCGAAGTACCGCCTTGGTCTCTTTGGTCGCCATCTTGTAGCGCTCGCCCATCAACACGTTGAACACAGCCTGTGTACCCACGATCTGGGACGAAGGGGTAACCAGAGGGGGCTCACCCAGATCCTTACGCACTCTGGGGATCTCTTCCAGCACATCGTTGTATCTGTCTTCTGCGTTCTGCTCCTTCAACTGGCTTACCATATTGGAAAGCATGCCGCCGGGTACCTGATATAACAAGGTCTTGATATTTACGCCGAGTACCTTGGTGCTCATCAGGCCGCTCTTTAAGCACTCTTCTCTGTACGGTGCAAAGTAATCGGCAATCTGCGCCAGCAGTTCCTGATCAAACCCGGTGTCATAAGGAGTTCCCTTGAAGGTTTCCACCATAACCTCGGTAGCAGGCTGCGAAGTACCCATAGCAAACGGAGACATTGCGGTATCGATCACATCCACGCCGGCCTCCACCGCTTTCAGGTAAGTCATGGAAGCAACACCGGATGTATAGTGCGTATGCAGCTGGATCGGCAGCTTGGTAGCTTCCTTCATGGCACCGATCAATTCGGTTGCCTTGTAGGGAAGAAGCAGACCTGCCATATCCTTGATACAGATGGAATCTGCCCCCATCTCCTCAATCTGCTTTGCGATCTTTACCCAGTACTCCGTGGTATAAGCATCGCCCAAAGTATAAGACAATGCGATCTGCGCATGGCCGCGTCCCTCGCGCGCCTTGATCTTATTGGTGGCATTCACCGCTTCCTGCAGATTGCGCAAGTCGTTCAGACAGTCAAAAATACGAATGATATCAATACCGTTTGCGATAGACTTCTCTACAAAACTGTCTACCACATCGTCCGCATAAGGTCTGTAACCCAGAATATTCTGTCCGCGGAACAGCATCTGAAGTTTGGTATTCTTAAAGCCGTCACGCAGCTTTCTCAATCTCTCCCAGGGGTCTTCCTTCAGGAATCTCAAGGATGCATCAAAAGTAGCGCCACCCCAGCATTCTACGGAATGATAACCAACTTTATCCATTTTTTCAACAATCGGAAGCATGAACTCGGTGGGCATTCTGGTTGCGATCAAAGACTGATGCGCATCACGCAGCACTGTTTCCGTAATCTTAATCGGTTTCTTAGCTTGTTCTGCCATTTATGATTTTCCTCCTAATATTTTTCTGTTATTATCATTTCTGTGCATCTGTGCACTTTTATAAAGCTGTGCATTTTATTGCGTTCCGCGCTCTATACAGATACGCAGAAATGTCGTTGCTTGCGCAAGCGCGGCACCGTCATTTCTGTGCATCTGTGCACAGCTTTAGAATACCCCGAAGATGGCCATGAAGGTTCCGGCTGCTACTGCCGTACCGATAACGCCTGCCACATTGGGTCCCATTGCGTGCATCAGCAGGAAGTTGGTCGGATCAGCTTCCGCACCGACCTTCTGAGATACACGGGCAGCCATCGGCACCGCAGATACGCCTGCAGAACCGATCAGGGGATTGATCTTTCCTTTCGTGAGCAGACACATCAGGTCACCGAACAGCACACCTGCCGCTGTACCAAACATAAATGCGATCAGACCCAACAATACGATCTTCAAAGTGTCGAGATTCAAGAATGCCTCTGCGCTGGTAGTCGCGCCGACAGATGTTCCCAGCATGATGACCACAATATACATCAATGCATTGGAAGCAGTCTCCTGCAGCTGTCTTACCACGCCGGACTCACGGAACAGATTTCCGAGCATCAGCATACCAACCAAAGGAACCGTGGTGGGAAGGATCAAACCTACAACCAGGGTAACGATAACCGGGAACAGGATCTTCTCCAGCTTGGAAACCGGACGGAGCTGCCCCATTTTGATCTTGCGGGACTCTTCTGTCGTCAATAACTTCATGATAGGCGGCTGGATAATGGGAACCAGTGACATATAAGAATATGCTGCCACCGCGATCGGTCCCATGATCGCCGTCTGTCCCAGTTTACTTGCCAGGAAAATCGAGGTAGGACCGTCTGCACCACCGATGATAGATACAGCAGCCGCTGCCTTGTCGTTAAAGCCCATCCAGATCGCGCCGAAGTAAGCGCCGAAAATACCAAACTGAGCCGCCGCTCCCAAAAGGAAGCTCTTAGGGTTAGCGATCAGCGGTCCAAAGTCCGTCATCGCGCCCACGCCCATAAATATCAGGGAAGGCATGATCGCCCACTCATCCAGGATATAGAAATAGTGCAGCAAACCGCCCACACCGTTTGCAGCCTTTTCAGGCTCCAGCATAATGTCGGGATAAATATTAACCAGCAGCATACCGAACGCGATCGGAACCAGAAGAAGCGGTTCGAATTCGTGTCTGATGGCTAAATAAAGGAAAAAGCACGCAACGGCAATCATGATATAATTTCCAACAGTCAGATTAAAAAACGCTGTCTGATGGATCAGATTGTCAAGCGTATTCACGATATAATCCATTTTCTGACCTCCTGTTGTTTGTTCGTGAAATCGAAATCCGCAAGCCTTAGTTCATTGTTGCGAGAAGTGCTCCGGCTTCCACAGCATCACCAACAGCAGCATCAATACTTGCAACAGTACCGTCCTGAGGAGCAACCACAGGGATCTCCATCTTCATTGCCTCGATGATCACGACGGGATCACCCTTCTTCACAGCCTGACCGACATTCGCCTCGATCTTGAATACCTTGCCTGCTGCACCTGCCTCGATCTTCACACTGCCGGCTCCGCCTGCAGCCTTGGGCGCTGCAGCAGGTGCTGCCTTCGGTGCTGCCTTGGGCGCTGCAGGTGCTTTTGCTGCTACGGGTGCACCGCCTGACGCGCCTTCCTCTACTACTACATCATATACGTTGCCATTTACGGTAATGGTATAATTCTTCATTTTTATCTCCTTTCGCCGTCTGTTGCGGCATTGAACTCTTTATTTGTGTTATGTAACTCTTCTGCTTTCTATAGAACCTGTCCACCCGGGAACAACTCAAAAAGATCTCCGTCTCCGGATAGACCGGACCACAAAACCGTCGGTGGAAGCTGCTCCTTCGCTTGCCGCAATTGCAGCCGCAATAACAGCCACAAGCTCAAGATCATCTTCTTCACTTTCTTCCTGCTGTGCGATCTGCGCAACCGCTTTCTCGATACCCGCCTGTGTTGCTGCCGGCTCCGCCGCCTCTTTCTTTGCAAACGCATTCTGGATCTTCGGGATCACGTTAAAGCAGGAAATGATCAGCGAGATCAGGATCAGCACAATGAACACGCTTCCCATTCCCAGGAGAGTATTCATGGCGGCCTTGCTCATGGAATCACTCATGGTGCTCACCTTATTCAGGGATGCAGACTCCAGTGTATAAAACATATCGTTTGTGACCACTATCTCTGCCTGAGCCGGAGCAATATCACCCTGTATGTTTACCGTAACGATGATCTGGTCATCATCGATGACTGCAGTGGAATCAACCACCTGTCCGGGGCCACCGATCTCTGCATTCGCTTTTTCAAATGAGCCCAGAGCGCTTTTGAAACCGTAACCGTCCGCATCGATCTGATACGCCTGATACACAATATAATTCGTTTCCGATGCCGTGAAGTTATCGAAATATTCCGAACCATAATTGCTCACCGCATCCTGGATAGCCGGTATATACATGGTCTCGGCAACCATTCTGGCTCTCGTCAGCTTCTGCTGCTCATATTCGGTCAACTCTTTATTTCCGCTGCAGGCTGTCATTCCCAAAAGACCGGCGATCATACAGGTCAAAATCAAAAATTTCTTCATCTTATAATCACCCTTTCTAGACTGCGCCGTGCTTTTTCACCGGACCGTCTTCACTCTTTGTGAACAGCATCTCAAATGCGCCGATCACATACTTTCTGGTATCACCAGCCTCAACGATCTGGTCTACATATCCTCTTCTTGCCGCATTGTTGACATTCAGGATCATCTTTTCATACTCTGCAGCCTTTTCATTGATCACATCAGCACCCTGTCCGTCATACATGATCTTGGCTGCCAGCTTGCTGTCCATAGCACCGATCTGTGCATCCGGCCATGCCATTGTGATGTCTGCACCGATCGTCTTGGAGTTCATTGCCACATAAGCTGTGCCGTATGCCTTGTCCACGATCACATTCACTTTCGGTACTGTCGCATTGGCAAAAGCATATGTCATTTTTGCGGCTGCTCTTGCGATCCCCTTTTCAGAATCCATGGTTGCCTCATACCCCTTAACGTTTGTCAGGGTCAGTACAGGAATACCGAATGCATCGCAGAAGTTCACAAAGTCAGCTGCCTTTTCGCAGCCCTGTCTGGTCAATACCGCATCCATTTTCTCAGCCACTTTGCCGTTTTCATCACAGATCTCGCAACGGTTGGCCACAGCGCCTACAGTCATGCCGTTCAGGCGCAGGAAACCGGTAACCATCTGCTTTGCATAACCCTTCTTCACCTCAAAGAAGTTATTATCATCTGCAAGAATGGAAAGGGCAACAGAGGTGTCTCCGGCACATCCGGCAATCTCCGGATTCACACGATTGAGATCATCGCCGCAATCCTCTCCGGCGTAGGACTCATTGTTGGCAGGAAGGAATCCGATGAGTTCGCGGATCTGTGTCAAAATGGTTGCCTCATCTGCAACGACATCCACAATACCGCTCTCTTCTGCCTGGAATTTTGCAGAAGAAGAATCGCATTTCGTGATCACATTGCCGTCCAATGCATTCGGCGCATTGACGAACAGTTTGGCGTTCTTCTCCTCCATAAAAGTAAAATCTGTCAATGTCGGGAACAACGCCAGACCGCCGCCGCAGGAACCCAGCACAGCCGTGATCTGCGGGATCACACCGCTTGCAGCCGCCTGCTTTGCATAGATGGTTCCAAATGCAGCCAGAGCATCTGTTCCCTCCTGCAGTCTCACACCTGCGCAATCGATCAGTCCGATCACAGGCGCTCCCGTTTTCATTGCCAGATCATAAATGTTTGCAATCTTCTTTGCATGCATCTCGCCGATCGTTCCGTTCATCACAGAAGCATCCTGGCTATACACATACACAAGATCACCGCCGATCACTCCGTAGCCGGTAATACAACCGTCCGAAGGAGTCTCTGTCGGTTTCAGGTTAAAATCCGTTGCTCTTGCCGTAACAAGGCCGCCGATTTCAACGAAACTGTTGTCATCGAGTAAAGCTGTAATTCTTTGACTCGCTTTCGAAGTAGTACTCATGCTTTCAGCCCTCCATTTATCCTTAAAATATATCCTTAGACACATTGTTTAGATTATAACACAAAAAAA
>CADBNO010000120.1 GCA_902796105.1 uncultured Lachnospiraceae bacterium
GCCGGCCCCCATGGCCAACATGTTGGCATCATTGTGAAGCCGGGTCATCTTTGCCGAAAGCACATCGCCGCAGAGTGCGCAGCGAATCCCCTTCACCTTGTTCGCACTGATGCTGATCCCAATCCCGGTGGTGCAGATCACAATTCCTTTTTCGCACTCTCCCGATGCCACCGCCTCGGCCGCTGCCCGGCCAAATACCGGGTAGTCACAGCTGGATCTATCCGGGCAGCCGAAATCCTTGCAGATGACCCCCTTTTCCTCCAGATGCTTCTTCACTTTTTCCTTTAATTCAAATCCGCCGTGATCACTTCCGATCGCTATCATTTTTTGTTCCTCCTGTAATATCGATTCTTATTTATTCCTTTATTCCAGCCAGTCACCGCTTATCACACGTCGACCACCTGATGCCCTGCCGCTTTGAGAAGCCGGTTCATGATGGCCTGTCCCAATCCGTCTGTAGAAAAAGATTCCGAATAGATCCTCGTCACCTGCTCCTCATCAAACTCCCGCAGAATGGCGTATAGTCTGTGAGCGATCGTCGCCTCATCCGTCCTGCTTCCCGCACTCTTCACCACGTCTGCTCTGTATCGCGCAAGAAGCTCCTCCGTGCCGATGACACCGACTTTACCTCCGTTTTCCCGGTCTGCTCTGGCCTGTGCATTAATGTAATCCACCACTGCCGACTCCGCACCCCTCACTATCGTCAACTGACCCTTCGGTGCATAGTGCCGGTATTTCATTCCCGGTGCTCTCGGCGCCTGCGCACAGTCCTCGCCTGCTGCCAGAGCAAGCACTGTGGCATCAACCGCCACTTCCCCCAGCACCTCCGCCAGCATCTTCTGCGTAATATAGCCCGGTCTTAAGATCTGCGGCGGATCCACGGTCAGATCAACGATCGTGGACTCCAGACCGATCCCCACCTCTCCGCCGTCCAGGATCATTTCGATCCTTCCATCCAGATCCTCCGCCACAAAAGAAGCCTTTGTAGGGCTCGGTCTCCCGGATGTGTTGGCGCTGGGCGCGGCCACATATCCTCCCGCCGCCCGGATCAGCGCAAGAGCCACCCCGTGCGATGGCATGCGCACGGCAACCGTGTCAAGCCCGCCGGTAGTCTCCTTCGGCACAATGTCCGCTTTCGGCAGGATCATGGTCAGCGGTCCCGGCCAGAACGCCTCAGCCAGCTTCCATGCAGCAGGCGGTATCTCTGCCGTAATTGCCGCAAGCGCATCAAGCTCGGCAATATGTACGATCAGCGGATTATCCGACGGTCTCCCCTTTGCCGCGTAAATCTTTCGCGAAGAATCCGGGTTAAGCGCATCGCCCCCCAATCCGTATACCGTTTCCGTGGGAAAAGCAACCAGCCCCCCCTGTTTCAGGATCTCTCCAGCTCTCTGTATCCTGGTCAGATCCTCTCCCCTGCATTCCCCGTCCTGCATCCGGACCTCCAGCAGTTCTGTTTTTCCTGATTCACCTTTATCCTTCATATCCATTACTCTTTTTTCCATAGTTATTTAGATTATAACACAATTGTTCCAAAAGGGAAAGTCCGCATTTACTGATTCAGATATTGCAATATCCCCATATGGATCGCCCATGCCAACCGTTTCTGGTAATCCGGGTCGCATAATTTCTCCGCCTCATCACTGTTGGATAAAAATCCGCATTCCACAATAATGATGGGTGTCGGTGCCTTTTTGAGCAGATAATAACTGTCGTTTGGTTTGATCAGCCGGCGGTTTTGGGGATCCACCCGCTCCACCAGACTGTCCTGCACATACTGTGCCAGCTTCTGCCCCTGAACACTGTTGCTGTAGTAAAATACCTGTGCCCCTCTCACATACTCCTCCGGGTAACTGTTCTGATGGATACTGACCGTGATCACCGGATCCGCCTCCTCTATCGTATCGATCCTTCTCTTCATATCCTGTACTTTCTTATTTGAGGCATCTTCATCATATAAGCCATCATCGGTCTTTCTCGTCAGGATCACCTCAATATCCTGTGCCTCCAGATATTGTTTGACCAACATGGTGATCTGCAGATTTACCTCCTTTTCCGGCACCCCGTTAATACCAATCTTGCCGGGATCCGCTCCGCCGTGCCCGGCGTCCAGCACAACGCGGTATCTGTCAGGTTTCACCGCCACGCTATCACCATTCACATAAACCGCTTCCCCGTGCCCCACTGCAAATGCAACCGCCAGCAGAAGCGCCGTCACTGCTGCCGTTAATATTTTCTGTCCCCTTCCCCTGCTTTTTGCGCCCATTTTCAACTCTCCCATGCCTTTTTATTCTTTTACTATGCCGATTCTCGCCGAATTATTTCTAAAACTATTGCAATTCCCCTTTTAAATAGCGTATAATAACGGGGAAAACCCTATGTGTTTTGCGAAACTATGCTTTACATTATAATGTTCACGGTATATAAAAAATGAACGAGAAACCCAATGTATCTGTACGTCTGGGAATTTTATCCCTGCTTTTCCTGGCTGCAGCAATAGCCCTGCTGATATTCCGGCACGATGCAGACATCCAGTCCGGGGAAAGTCTGGAAGCTATGCGTGAAAGCGCCGCAGAAAGAAAGACACAGGATCCGGAATCCTCAGAGACAGTCCCGACCTTTACAACCGATACAGCTGAGCACCAGGCCGGATCCGGCGATGGATCACCGGAAATATCTTCTTCCGAGGCAACGGACGTGCTTCCTGTCGTGTCCGGTGATCTTGTGCACAACCCTTACCTGGACAGCTTTCTGGCTAATGATGATATGGGCGCCTGGCTGAAAATTGACGGAACTGTCATCGATTATCCGGTAATGTGGACGCCGCGGGATGAGAACTACTATCTGGAA
>CADBNO010000121.1 GCA_902796105.1 uncultured Lachnospiraceae bacterium
TCATCCAGAACGATCTGCCCGGTGCCGTAGCCTCTGGCGCCCACACGGATCATGACAAACTGGATCCCCGACTTCTTCAGCCGGACAAAATCAATATAGTCCTGATACTTCGAGATATCCGCCCCGACGTAGGATACCTTTCTGCCATCCACAAAATACTGCATCAGTTCCGACTGGCAGACCAGCCTGGTAAAATCATACTCATGCTTGGGCAGATAAGGACTGATCAATACCCATTCCTCTTTCCCGTCCCGGTTCCTGATCAAGGTGTGTTTTCCGTCTGTGGACGGATCGCTCTCCTCGACCATCTCTACCTGTCTGGGTCCGCTTTCTTCCGGCTCGGCTGTACTCTCCGCCGTCTCCACCGGATATTTGTCCCAAAAGTCCAGATCATCCGGGGAAAGAGAACTTCCCGATATCAATTGATCTGTGTCGGGATAGCCGGACTGTCGGGCAGCCGACGCAGCGCTCTGCTCCACTGAAGCCTGTTGCTCCCTCTGCGCCTGACTCTGATTTCTGTTCTGATTATTCATCAACAACACAACCACCAGAACGATGCCGACAAACATGGTCACTGCTATAATCGCGGAGATCACTGTCGGCGTCAGGCTGGCATTGTTATCTTCATAATCATCCGGTAACCGCATCTACTTTCCCCCCACACTAACAATTGCCTTCTTGGGACACTTTTCCCTGCAGGCACCGCATCCGGTACATTTTTCCTGATCGATCTCCGCATGAAGATCATGGACAGCTATCGCCTGCGAAGGACAATTTTTCACACAGATACCGCAGCCGATACACCCCACCTGACAAGCCTTCATCGTGACAGGTCCCTTATCCTTAGAGCGGCACGCAACCTCTGTCTTTGCCGCATACGGGATCAGGCTGATCAGCTGTTTCGGGCACACTGCCACACATTTTCCACACGCTTTACAGGCCTCTCTGTCGACTACGGCTACCCCGTTTTCTACCCGGATCGCTCCAAACGGGCAGACTTTTACGCAGCTGCCATATCCCAGACAGCCGCTCTGGCAGGATTTCGGACCTCCCCCGGGGACAAACGCCATAACGCGGCAATCCTCCACCCCTGTATACACGTAATCTACAGCTGCTTTATCGCAATCACCCTGACAGTGTACGAACGCGGTCATCCGCACCGAGCTGCCCGCTTCCACACCCATGATCTCTGCGATCTTTTGTCCCACCGGCTCTCCGCCTACCGGGCAGGCATTTACCGCTGCCTCCCCTTTGACAATAGCCGCCGCAAGTCCGGAACACCCTGCATAACCGCAGCCTCCGCAATTATTACCCGGAAGTGCATTTACTATCGCTTCCTCCCGCGCATCTGTCTCCACCTTAAACTTGATCCCCGCAATCCCGAGGAACAGCCCCACGAAGATACCCACAAGGCTGACTGCAAGCGTCGCCGCAAGAATCCCTGTTATATTCATACCCGAATTCCCCCATTTTATAAAAGTCCTGAGAAACCGCAAAAAGCAATGGCCATAAGTCCCGCTGCAAGCAAAACGGACGGCATGCCGCGAAACGATTTCGGAATATCATTGTATTCCATCTTCTCTCTGAGTCCCGCCAGGATCACAATGGAAATCGTAAAGCCGACAGCTGTGGCAAACCCGTTTAACATCCCGGTCAATACCCCGTATTGTTTCTGCACGTTTGTGAGGGCCACACCGAGCACCGCGCAGTTTGTCGTGATCAGCGGCAAATACACGCCGAGTGCCTCATAAAGAGAATGCATGCATTTGCGCAGAAACATCTCCACAAATTGAACCAGCGCCGCAATGACCAAAATGAAAACAATGGTCTGTAAATACTCCAACCCGAACCGCTTCAAAACGAACTCATAGATCACTCCCGCAACGCCGCTGGCAAGAGTGATAACAAAGATTACCGCTGTCCCCATTCCCGCTGCAGTCTTGATCTTTTTGGACACCCCCAGAAACGGACACAGACCCAGAAACTGACTGAGCACCACATTGTTCACAAGGGAAGACCCGATCAAAATGACAAATAATCCTTTGACATTGTCCATTTATTTGTCCTCCATATCGTAGAATTTACCATGCGCCTGACAGCCTTCTATCCCGCAGGCTGCACAGTCCCTGACACAGCCTGCCGCCGGCCTGGCGGCTTTGTTTTTGTCCGTTGCTTTCCGGTCGCGCAGCGCATTCTGCAGCGCCGTCAGCCCCGCCAGCACAAAGAATGCGCCGGGCGCCAGTCCAAAGATACTGATCGGGGTAAAAGTTGCCGGCAGCACGGCATACCCAAACAGTTTACCCGCTCCCAATAGTTCTCTGACCACGCCGATGCAGGTCAATGCCACCGAGAAGCCCAGCCCCATCCCCAGGCCGTCAAAGAACGATGCGATCATGCCATGGGAATAGGCATAACTCTCCGCCCTGCCCAAAATGATACAATTCACAACGATAAGGGGAATATACATTCCCAGGGAACGGTTCAATACCGGCAGATAAGCCTCTAAGAGCAATTGCACCACCGTCACAAAGGTAGCGATGATCACGATAAACGCCGGAATTCGAACCCGATTGGGGATCACCTTGCGCAGCATAGAGATCAGCAGATTGCTCATCATGAGCACGACCGTAGTGGTCAGCCCCATTCCCAGGCCATTAACAGCCGAAGTTGTCACCGCAAGCGTGGGACACATGCCCAGCATCAAAACAAATGTCGGATTCTCTTTGATCAAACCATTGTATAGTCTCTCTGCAGGTCTGTCTGCTCTAAGCTCACTCATTCTGACCACCTCCCTGCAATAAATCCTGTGCTACTCTAAGCCCGCCGTTTACAGCATTCACCACTGCTTTTGTCGTGATCGTCGCGCCGCTGATCGCATCCACCTGATCCTCTGTGAGACTTCCGGATTTGGTATATTTAAACTGTTCCACCTGCCTGCCGGCGAACTGCGGCACCAACACATTCGGTGCCTCCATGCCCAGGCCGGCCGTCTCATTGATCTTCAGGATGGATACACCTCCCACCTTGCCTGTGCTGTCCACTCCGGTGTACAGCACAATGTTGCCTCCGTATCCCTGAGAGGATGTCGACTCGGTCACATAACCAAAGAGACTGCCGTCTGCAGCCGTCGCCTCATATACTGTCCCGATCGTTATCCCGTTTGCCGCAAGCTCCTCTGCCAGCTCCGGTGTCAGCGTATGCTCGATCGGGTGAAAAACCGTTCCGGCGTCCTGCGCACCGGGTAAAACGGCCAGACAGGCCTCCTCGATCGCCTTCTCCTGCTGGATGCGGATAGGCTCCTTCGTCAATTCATAGACAAATCCCAGCAGCGCACCGGAAAGCAGTGTGATGACAAACAGGATCGCAGTTTCCTTCAGCATTCTTTTTCCTTCAGACTGCATGTGTGCCACCTCCCTTCCGGTAACCGAAAGGCTTCGGCCGGGTGATCTTTTCCATCAGCGGTACCAGCAGATTCCCCAAAATGATCGCATAGGAAACACCCTCCGCCCCCGGACTGAAAATACGGAAAATCCCCGTCATTAACCCCAGAAAGATACCGAACAAATATTGCCCGCCTACCGTGATCGGTCGGGTCGCATAGTCAGTGGCCATAAAAAATGCTCCGAGCATCAGGCCACCGCCCGCAAGCTGCGCCGAAAGATAGGCAGGATCAAATCCTCTTCCGCCGAAAACCGTTACGAACAGCGCAAGTGTGACAATATAACTTGCCGGGATCCTGAGGTCAATGATACCCAACAGGATAAGCAGGCACGCCCCCGCCACCAGCGCGATCACGGAAGTCTCACCGATCGTGCCTCCTGTATTGCCCAGGATCATCTCCATCACATCAACCCGCTCTCCTGCCTTCAGAGCAGCAAGCGGTGTTGCTCCGGATATCGCGTCCCAATGCAGCTTGCCCCAATCCACACTTTTTACGGAAAAATCCGTCATCTGTTTTGGAAAAGAGATCATCAAAAAGCATCTGCCCGCCAATGCAGGATTCATAAAATTCTGCCCCAGACCGCCGAACAGTAATTTGGCGATCAAAATGGCAAATACCGCCCCCAACGCTGCCATCCACAGCGGGATAGACACCGGCAGATTCAGGCCAAGCAGCAAGCCCGTCACCACCGCCGACAGATCAGACAATGATTTCTTTTTACAGCATGCTCCGAACAATCCCTCTGTGATCACCGCTCCTGCGATCGTCGTCCCGATCACCGCGACCGCTCTCGGTCCGAAATGATAGATGCCGTACCCTGTTGCCGGTAACAGGGAAAGGATCACCGCAAACATGATACCGGCAGTACTCTTCCCGTCACGTATGTGGGGATTCGATGACACGTTTACTCTTTTTTTCTCTTCGCCCATATCATTCTCCCCTACTTCTTTTTCTTCTTTGCCAACATGATCTTGCGCATGGATTTAATGCTCTGAGTCAGCTGGCGTTTTGCCGGACAGATATAACTACAGCAGCCGCACTCGCAACACTCCATGCCACCGTATTCCAGAAATTTTTCTTCATCAAAATGCTCCGCATAGGTGGCCAGATAATTGGGCATCACCCTGCCGGGGCATACCTCCACACATCGTCCGCATTTGATGCATGGACCGGGTTCCATGGCGGATACCTCATCTTCTGTCATAGCCAAAAGCGCCGTGGAGGTCTTGGTCGTGGGTATATTCAGATCAAACAGAGCCATCCCCATCATCGGCCCGCCGCAGATCACTTTCTGCGGTTCCACACTATAACCGCCCGCCACATCCAGCAGCTCTGCGTAGCTCATGCCAATGCGGATCCGATAGTTACAGGGATCCTTCATCGCATTCCCGGTAAGCGTTACAATACGCTCCGTCAAAGGTTTGCCTTCCGTCACAGCCCGATGAACCGCAACCATTGTGTCCACATTGTTCACCACGCAGCCGACATCCGCCGGCAACATCGTGGAATTAACCTCTCTCCCCGTCACCGCATAGATCAGCGTGCGCTCGCCGCCCTGCGGATACTTTGTCTGTAACGCCTTCACCGAAATACGGCTGTCTTCTGCCGTCAATTTGCGCAGCAGCCGGATACAATCCGGTTTATTGTCCTCCACCGCAAGAATTCCCTGTGCATTAGGAAACAGGCGCAAAATAATCTTCAGTCCTCCCACCAGCCGCTCCGGCTCCTCCAGCATTCTGCGGTAATCACTGGTCAGATAAGGCTCACACTCTGCACAGTTTGCGATCACATACTCAATCTTCTCCGGTTCCTTCGGCGTGAGCTTTACGTGCGTCGGGAAACCCGCGCCACCCATTCCCACAATACCGGCCTCTTTTATCGCTTCGCGGATTTCCTCAGGACTCATTTGTTCCACCGGTTTGACCGCCCGTGCCGCGACCTCCTCGTATGAACCGTCATTGTCCACCACAATGCTCATCACCATATCGCCGGACGCAACCCTTCTCGGTTCAATATTCTTCACGGTACCGGACACCGAAGCATAAACCGGCGCAGAGACAAAACCTCCCGCCTCAGCGATCTTTTGTCCCGCCAACACTCTGTCACCTTTTGCCACAATAGCCTGCGCCGGCGCACCGATATGCTGGGACAATGGATAAACCATCTCCCCCTTCGGCAGCACATCACGGATAGGCTTATCTTTGGACAGATCTTTCCCGTCGTAGGGATGAATCCCGCCGACAAATGTCAATTTCGCCATACTTTTTTCCTCTCGTGACAAAATATCTCAACAACTATTTTAATTTTACTATCTTTTTCAAAAAATAGCTACTGCAAAATTCTGAAATATGCTATAATAAACTATCAAAGGGAATAGCTCCCTTCGGACGATTCATGCAGCACTGAGCGGGAAAAGGTGTGTAATTATGAAGATCAATGAAAAAAGTTTACGGAATCTCCAGACAACCTATCCTTTGGAGAAAATATCCACTTTGAAGAATATCCTGTTTGTCGATATTGAGACCACAGGTTTTACAGCGAATTCCTCCTATCTGTATATGATAGGCTGCGCCTATCATCAGGATGGCATGTGGAAGATCATTCAATGGCTGGCTGAAAAGTACAATGAGGAGGAAGATATCCTCACTGCTTTCTTGGCGTTTGCCGCCGAGCGGCACTATATGATCCACTTTAACGGCAACAATTTTGATCTGCCGTTTCTGATGATGAAATGTGATAAGATGGGGATCAAGCATCACTTCGACTCCTATGACGGTCTGGATCTTTATCGGCGGATTGCGCCTTGTAAAAGATTTTTGAAGCTCCCCAATTGCAAGCAGAAAACCTTGGAGCAGTTTCTTGGACTGGCTAGAGACGATAAATACTCCGGCGGTGAACTGATCGGACTTTATCATGAATATGTGCATCAGCCCACTGAGGCAGCCGAAAAAATCCTATTTCAACACAACGCTGATGATATAGCCGGCATGATCCAGATCCTGCCGCTTTTGGCATACAGCGATATCCTGAGTAATTCCGAAAAATTCCGAGCCAGGAAAGTGCAGGCAAATACCTATCGTGATCTCAAGGGCAGATTGCGCAGGGAACTACTGATCACGGTTGTGCTCCCTACTGCTTTTCCGAAACCGGTTGCCATGGCGGCGAACGGCTGCTATTTCCGCGGCGAAGGTACCGAGGCTGTCATCAAGGTTCCGGTTTACGACGGTGAATTAAAATATTTCTATTCTAATTACAAGGATTATTATTATCTTCCCGAAGAAGATCTGGCACTGCATAAATCCGTAGCAGGCTTTGTGGATAAGGAGCATCGCGTACAGGCAACCGCTGCCAATTGTTATACCCGCAAAAACTCAGCTTATCTGCCGCAATGGGACGCATCCATTGAGCCCTATTTCAAAAAAGATTATCAAAGCAAAGAGCTTTTCTTCGAATTGACAGACGAGCTTAAACGGGATCGGAAAGCTTTTACCGAATATGCCAATCAGGTATTTCAGATGATCGCAGCATCCTGCTGATCTTTGCCGGGTATCGCATCGGGCAGAGATCAAAAAGCAAACATTCGGAAACAGAAAAAAAGGAGAACCGGTAACTTAAACTACAGCTTCTCCTTTTCTTCTTTTCATCTTTTCTTTCCTTTTTTCTTTTGTCTGTGCCATCTTCAGCCGTTTTAGATCCGACGGCGTCATTTTACCCGATATCCCGGTATGCATCAAGGCTTGGTATAGAAGAAAGAAGACTTTCTTTCATAGCCCATCTCCTTGTAATTGATGATCTGTTCCGTACTTCCAATGAACAGGATGCCGCCCTTGGCCAACGATTTATTAAATTTGCGGAACACTTCATCTTTTGCTTCTTCCGTAAAATAAATCAGCACATTGCGGCAAACGATCAAATTATAATCAGAAGGATACATATCCTTCAAGAGATTATGCTCTTTGAACTCTACCCTTGCTTTGATCTCATCCGCGATCTTATAAGAAGGACCAACCTGTGTAAAATACTTCTTTTTCAGATCATCCGGCACGGAAACAATGCTTTTGCTGTTATACAGACCAATCTTAGCTTTATTGATCACTGTTTTATCCAGATCTGTTGCCAGGATTTTAATCTGATCTAACGGCATGTGTCTGGACAATGCCATCACCAGCGAATAAGGTTCATCTCCTGTTGAGCAGGCTGCGCTCCAGATTTTGAGGCGTTTCCCGAATTTATCCATCAACTGGGGAATGACATCCTTATCCAATAGCTGCCACTGATCCGGGTTGCGATAAAATTCCGAAACATTGATCGTAATATAGTTGACAAACTCATCAAAATACTCCGCATTGTTTTTCAACTCTCTGACATACTGATCATATCCCTTGATCCCATGCTTTGTGATCAGTGTATCGATACGGCGCTTCATCTGCTTCTCTTTATAGCTGTTCAGATCGATTGTGGTCATTGCCAGAATTTCTTTTTTGAAATACTCATAATCATATGCCATTGTAATTCGTCCCCAAAAATAATTTATTGCTAACCCATTCCGAATCCTTCCGGCATTACTTTATTCTTCCGATGCGATCACCGCGTCGATATCAACGGATACCACATCCGCATCCTCGTCTTCCTTCTTTGCTTCCACGGTTTCAGGCGCGATCAACGCTTTGATGCTCAGGGAAATCTTCTTCTCGGATTCGTTGAAATCCACGATCTTGGCGGTTACTTCATCGCCGATATTCAATACTGCAGAAGGCTTCTCAATATGCTCCTTGGCAATCTGGGAAACATGCAAAAGCGCATCAACGCCATCCTCAAGCTCAACAAACGCACCAAAATCAGTCATTCTTGCAACCTTTCCGGTCACAACATTGCCGACTGCATATTTCTCCGCCGCATCTTTCCAGGGATTGGAATCATCAAACTTCAGAGAAAGAGCGATCTTGCTACCGTTGATCTCTTTGATCAGAACATTCAGTTTGTCGCCAACCTTAAACACCTTCTTCGGATGCTCGATCCTGCCCCAGCTCATCTCTGAGATATGCAGCAGACCGTCTACGCCGCCGAGATCGATAAACGCACCAAAATCGGTAACATTCTTTACGATACCCTCTACGATATCTCCCTCTTTGATCCGCTCCAACAGCTCCTTCTGCATCTCTGCTTTCTTGGCGCTCACCAGCTGTTTGCGGTCGCCGATATATCTTCTTCTCTTCGGATTATACTCTGTTACCACAAATTCGATTTCCTGTCCGGCATACTTGGACAGATCCTTTTCATACGTATCGGAAACAAGACTTGCCGGAATAAAGATCCTTACTTCATCCACAACAACGACCAGACCTCCATCGAGCACCTGCGCCACATTTGCTTTCAATACTTCCTTGTTGTTAAATGCCTCCTCGATCCTCTTATTGCCTCTGTCGGCAGCCAGACGCTTATAAGTCAGGAGAACCTGTCCCTCGCCATCATTTACTTTCAGAACCTTGACTTCCATCTTGTCGTCGACTTTGACGGCACTGGTCAGATCCACACTGGAATCGTTCGTGTACTCGGCTTTGGTAAGAATACCGTCTGCCTTGTAACCGATGTTCAGGATAATCATATCCGGCTTGACATCGATGACTGTACCTTCGACTACCTCTCCTGTATGTATTGTCTTAAAAGATTCTTCCAGCATTTGTTCAAAAGTTAATTCTGACATAATTTTGAACCTCCTCAATTAGATTATTTGGGGTGGAAGCCCCCGCTGTAATACCCACCAGTCGAACAGCCTTAGGTAGCTCTAAATGCAAGTCATCCAGTGTCTGTATAAAATAGGTGTGTTCACACTCCCTGCTGCAGATTTCGTACAGTTTCCTGGAATTGGAACTGTTTTTCCCGCCGATCACGATCATGACATCTGCCTCTGCCGCCAGATCTCTTGCTGCGCGTTGGCGTTCCTCCGTCGCATTGCAGATAGTATTCACTACATTACCATTGTAACCTTTTTTCTGAAAAATTTCAACTATAGATTGAAATTTATTGTAGTTAAATGTCGTTTGGGCGACTAAACAGACTTTTTTTCCGTCTTTCGCCCGGAAATTCTCCGCCTCTTCTTCGGTCTCCAACACAGTTACCGGCCCGGTACACCAACCACGGATGCCCTCTACCTCCGGATGCCCCGGGTTTCCGGCGATCACCACTTCGAAGCCATCCTTCCCGGCTTTCTCCACGATACGATGGATCCGTTTTACAAACGGACATGTGGCATCCACACAGGTCATGCCGCTATGCTCCATTTTTTCCTGCACATCTCTGGGAACACCATGCGCGCGAATGATCACCGTACCTTCATTCGTCAGATTCCGGTCTCCTTCCTGCTGTAGTGCATCAGCCCCCGATATGTTTTCGATGACCTGCACACCTTTTTGCTCCAGCTCCCGCACAACTTCCTCGTTGTGAACGATGGGACCATAGGTAAAAATCTGCCCACCGGTCTCCGCCTGTTTTTCTATCTGCTCATGCACCGTGTCGATCGCACGTTTTACCCCGAAGCAGAATCCGGCGCATTCAGCCAATTTTACTTCCATAACGATCCGCTCTCCTGCCTTTTTACGTTCTTCTTTCCCGATCGATCTTCTCTGTCTGTTCTTCTGTTCCGATCCGTCGCCAAACTTATATCCTTCGGCAGAAAACTTCATCAACGTCTGCACATGCTCAGGATATGTTCGATCACTTCCTCGACAGTCATATCCGATGTGTCCACCAAAACCGCATCATCCGCCTGTTTCAACGGCGAATGCTCTCTATGCATATCGCGGTAGTCTCTCTCCTCAATATCCGCTTTGATCTTTGCCAGATCGCAGCTTTCGCCCTTTGCTGTCAACTCATCATAACGGCGTTTCGCCCGCACCTCGCTGCTCGCTGTCAGATAGATTTTTACCTGCGCATTCGGCAGCACGCAGGTCCCGATATCCCTGCCGTCCATGATGCAATCTGTCTTTGCGGCAAGCGCCTGCTGCA
>CADBNO010000122.1 GCA_902796105.1 uncultured Lachnospiraceae bacterium
AAAAATAACGTTCAAGTGCCCCTATCTTGTCATGTATCTGATTCAGATATTCAATACAAGAAGCTTTTGTCAATCCTGCTTCAGTCCCCACTTGTATGAGTTCTTTTTCAGAAATGTCCTTACCTTTTCCACATACGGATGTAGTCTGCTCCCCCCAATAGGTGTCACTGTATGTGAGATCATATGCAGGTGCAAGTCTCCATCCGTCATCATCCGTATAAAGAAAAGAAAAATTCTTTGCATGATCATCTCTATTATGCGTCAGAATGTTAAAACACATAACACGATACATCTGCTCTTTATCTTTATCATTATCCCTTGTCAGCATCCGGATAAGCTTCATGTAAGTGTTATAATCACAAGACGGAGCACGAAAATCCGCCTCCAACAAACCGGAGATAGTTATACTGAATATCTTCTTCCCATCCTTGCGGTCAAATCTGACTGTTTTAAAGTAACCTTCACATACAGACGATTCAACCAACGCTGTCTCTGTCATAATGATCCCACAGGCTTTCGCACATAGAGAATAATCATACTCTCTCTTACCGCTGATCGCAGGATCCGTACTTGCAGGAAATTTAACGATCCAGTCTTTCCCGGCTTCGGTCAAAAGTATTTTAGGTCTTGTACCACCACTTGATCCGCCCAGATTGTATAACACATTAAGCTGATCAGACTCTTTTGATGATAATACCTTTTCACATTCTTTAGAGATCTGATCGTAATCAAGTCCGGCGGGATCCATATTAAAATCTGACTCTTTTGCCGGATAGTATTCCAGCGCTCCCATTCCGGATCTTCCGATATAAGCAAGTCTTTCCAGAGTTGTAACATCCCCTCTGCTGATCCCCAACGTTCCTAAATGCCGATCAAGCAATAATTCTCCCCAACTATCGGGCAAACTGTCCGCAAAAACCCCAAACAGACCGGCAAACCTATCACGGCATTTTTCCGGTGGGATAAATACATTATTATTCAACGGCAGCGATAAAGGGCTGATGGAAAAACCGCTTTTGATCCATTCATCGCTATACTGAAACGCCACCATATGATCCGGCGTTTCTGCCAGATATCCTACAAGTCTGCCATGACAGTATACTTCCAGCTTCCTATTGTCTGTCATTTAAGACCTCCTCTATACTGGAATAAACCGGACGTGTAAAAAGATCCCTGATCTCATCTATCACGCCCAGCTCCATAGACAGCTTGATAAATGATTCCAGAGAGATCAGCCCTGTCTGTTCGAATCTGCATAGAGACGCATAGCTCACATTACTTCGCGACGCAAGCTGATGCTGTGTGATCTTTTTTCTTTTTCTTATACCTTTCAGCCGCTTCGCCAGTTCCAGCGCCACATCTGACGGTGCATACAATAAATGATCATAATTCTCCATATCTATCACCTCAAATTACTAATATGTTAGCATTTTTGCCGATAATCGTCAAATATTCTTAATATATTAGTTTGATCGTAATTCGAGATGCAAGTTTATGAGCTATCGTGAACTGGGTGAGCCTATGGGGACGGGGTTTGGCCTATGGGGACGGGGTTTGGCCTATGGGGACGGGGTTAAGGGGTCAAAAAATGACCCCTTAACCCCGTCCCCATAGGTTCACGAAATAACTTCTATCGTCGCACTTACAGGCGGAAGTCCTTCAGCTGTTATTTCGAGGCTCACCTCTCCTGCCCGGTAACCGGACCTGATGACAGCCGTGGCGCGTCCTCTAAAGCTCGTGGTTTCCCCATCTGTATAATTGTCTTCAGTCACGGGATTGCCGGATCCAAATCCTGCCAGATATGCCGCATCGCCATCTCCCGATCCCTTTACCTCACTTAATTTCGCGCTTAAAGGCAGCTTTGCATCAGGAAGGACATTGCCCTTATCATCCACCACCTCGATCATTACATAACTCACATCATGGCCATCGGCCTTCATACTGCTTTTTTCCACCGTGAGTCTGAGGGCAGCTGCATCTCCCGCCGTAACAAGACGATCCCTGCTCACTTCCCTGCCTCCGGCATAACTTATCGCTTCCACCGTTCCCGGCTCATATACCGTATCAAAGCTTACCGAATCAGGCATGGGGCGCTCCATGCATACAGGCTTTCTTCCAAGTGATTTTCCATTTACGATCACTTCCACTTCTTCTGCATTGGAATAGACCACCAGTTTGACTTCATGGTTTTCAAAACCGGCATAATTCCAGCTTTTAAACACTCCCGGGAAGCCCCACATCGTCATCATTTCGATCTTGCCGAAACTATCCGGATGCATGGAAAACAGATGCGTTTTCTTACTTCCCCAGACCACGCTCCTGTAAGCTCCCTGGGCCATCATGTTTCCGGTGATATCAAAGTCGGCGTCATTGGACGTTCTCCAGGGATAAGGTGAACCTGACGGCGGCATCAAAGACCAGGAGCCTTTCTCTACTAACGGATCTGTTTCGTCCACATAAACAGCCTTGCCGATCCCGGCCTCCCCAAGGTAGTCCCAGGCAGTCCAGGTAAAATCGCCGATCGCATAGGGGAGCTTTTCAACAAGCGGCCAGCGGAAACCGATCTGGACGGCGAAATTCTCCGAACCCAGCATCACGCGCTCCGGGAACATCTCGTGATCACGCTCATAAAGATCTTCCATGTAATTGTAGCCCACAATATCAAGACCATTCGTAAAGGGCTCCGTGATCTCTTCCCATTTTCTTTCATACAGACCTTCCGCAGAATTCTGTTCCTGACTCCGCCCTTTGATCAGCGCATCATCCAGGCCGCTCCAAAGCGAGCAGATCCCGTTGCTGACCGGTCTGGTCCCGTCATTTTTGCGGATAGTTTCCGCCAACTGCGTTGCCAGCGTATAACCGTTATTCAAGCCGCCTCTCTCCGGGATCTCGTTTCCGGTGGACCAGATGATAACACAGGGATGGTTTCGGTCTCTCTTTACAAATGCAGTCAGGTCCTGCTCCCAATCCGTTGCAAAGAAATGGCTGTAATCACCTCCGCGTTTTGCGATCCCCCATGTATCAAAGGCTTCATCAAATACGTACATGCCCAGTCTGTCACAAGCTTCGATCATTGCTGCGGAAGGCGGATTATGCGCGGTACGGATTGCATTAAAGCCGACCTCCTTCAGCTTTCGCACCTTTCTTGCTTCCGACTCGTAAAGGGATACAGCGCCCAGCAGACCGTTGTCATGATGAACGCATCCGCCCTTAAGCTTTACTGTTTTTCCGTTGATCCTAAGGCCTCTGACTGCATCGGCAGTGATGGTGCGTATACCGAAAAGCGTAGATGCTTCATCAACGGTTTTCTCTTCATCCTCGATAAAATGAGTCCTGTAGACACCGAGATTTGTTAACGTCACTTTGACCATGTACAGATCCGGCTTTTCCACGTCCCAGAGCTTTGGATCCTGCACGTTCATGGCTAACCTTGCCGTTTCATTCTTTCCCGCATTGATACGGATAACGCGCTTCACGCTGCCTACAACCTTATCGCTGCCCTCTTCTACCAGACTCACTTTCACTTCCGCAAGCCTGTTTTCCGGGGTTTCATTTGCTACTTCCACCTCGTACTCCAGAAAAGCATAACCGTCCGCCACTTCCTTCGTCCTGGCGAACACACCGTCATCTGCGATATGGAGTCGCGGTCCATGGCAGAGACGGACGCCACGATACAGACCGGACCCCGTATACCAGCGGCAGTTCACATACATGCTGGTATTTACGGTGACCATGATCCTGTTCTCTTCGCCAAAAGTCACCAGATCCGTGATATCCACATAAAAAGGCACATATCCGTAATGCCTGCTGCCTGCCTTGCAGCCGTTTACCTCCACCGTCGCATTCATCATGGCGCCGTCGAAACGAAGTCCGACGCACTCATTTTCCCATTCCTTCGGGATCATCAC
>CADBNO010000123.1 GCA_902796105.1 uncultured Lachnospiraceae bacterium
GACGACCATCTCCACCGTGTCCTTGCGGATCCCGACCTGAATATCGTCAGCGACATTGGCAATAACCGATTTTTCCAGTTCATCCCATGCTTCGGCCGCCTCCGCCTCACCTGCTTCCTGCTGCTGCTCCACAGCGGCTTTATAGTTGGCAAGAGACCAGACTGCCGCCGCGCTCGCCGTCGAGGAATAATTATTGAATCCATACTCATAAAAAGGAATGGCCATTGTTCCGTATTCCTCAGTCAGCTTCATCGACTCATCGAAGCTCTGTATGCCAATCTCCACCAGATTGCGTATCTTGCCCATGATACCCACAGCCTTCGCATTTTTCCCGCTTGATGAGGCAGCGATCAGATCACTTCTCTTCGCACTGTCCATTGCTGTCTTGGCTGTCAGATGCACCTGACAGGCAGTTGCGTCGCCCTCGATCCAAAACATCGCCTCGTACTCTCCCGCCAAACCGCGCATCATTCCCAAAAGTTCCTCCGTGATCAGACGGACCCTGCGGCCATTTTTCGGAGAAAGCCGGCTTTCCAAAGAAAATTCCGATGCATTCTCCAATGCTTTTATGGTGCTCGCTTCATCTCCGTTCACATAAATCTGTTCTGTTTTCATCTCATACCTCCTGCTCTTATTGTTTTATCACTAAATTTTTTAATTTATATCGATTTCAATTCCTTAATTTCTGATCCCTTAATTTTCGATCCTTTATTTTTCTCTGTTTTTTATTCCTTTATTTCCGCTCCGGCTTTTTCGGGATAAGTACTTTTCCGCGAATGGCGCTGGGCGAACGCAATCTCTGCCACGATCACATACACTGCTCCCGGCAGGAAAAATGCAGCCATACGAAAAGAAGACTGCACCAGCGAATTAAAGATCGCATGATAGAGGATTGCCACGATCAGCAGCGAAAAGGTGCCACAATAGAACAGCTTTTTCCTCTTTCGTATAAATCCGAGTCCCAGTCCCACCGCCGCGGTGCAGGTACCGTGCATCAGCGCCGCACCGATCCCACGGAATAAAGCCCATGTCACTGTAGCTTCTTCAATACTCTGCGTCAGGATGACCGCGTTCTCCAATATGGCAAAACCAACGCCGAGAACAAACGCAATTGACACCAGAGTATCCCTATCGTCCGAAACGATCCAGGCAAAGAGCAATATTGGCAAGGCTTTCATCAGCTCCTCAGAGATCGGCGTGATATTGGTAGTGATATATTCTATCTCTCTGTCAAGGACCAGAAACAACTGTGTGTTGACATAAGCTGCAGTCATGCAGACAAATACGCCGATCATCAGATACCCGAGAAGGATTCTGGATCGCTTGTCAGGCAGAATGAACAGTACCGGAAACAGAGGCATCACAATACTAAGAAATAATACGATCGTCAGGTTTTCCATTTCTGCACCCCCCTGTCCATAGCCGGGATGATCAGCGCAGACACTGCGCACATAAAGATGCTCACTGCGATCAGCAGCACATCCTTTTGGTAGCCCAACGCGATCATCTCGCCCATACACAAAATCCCGTACAGGAAGGCCAGAGCATTGTAATATCGCAAACATCGGATCACTCCGTAATCCACATCGTAGATCAGCAGATGCTTGCTGTGGAAGTAACAGGCCAGACCAATGATCGTCGTCACAATCCCGCAAACGAACTTGCCGCCCGCAGAAACCTCGCTTCGCAAAAAGATCACATATAACACTCCGATCAGCAATGTACCCAGCCAGCCAACGACGCGATACTTTCCAAACGCCTTGCTCCCATCATCCACCAGAGAATCCATCTGACCGTAGTTCGCCGACAAAAAAAAGGAAAATGCTCCCACAATTCCCAATATCCCCACCTGAAAATCCTCTGTGACAGGGTATCCGGTCAAAAGACGCACACACTGATATGATCTGCCGAACATGATGCAGCCGACGCCGCATACGATCATCGTCGCGTACAACGGCTTCCTGGGTTTAAAATACTTTATTGCGCCACAGATAAAGGAAACCGCGGCGCATAGAGTCATGGCAACATTCAAAACCAGTAAATGATCCATTCTGTATCACTCTACTCCTGTTTAATTCATTGGAGGAAGCCCCTCATTCGGATCGGTGACCTGCACAGTCTGCAGCGCGCCGTTTTCATCAACTGACAGAGTATACAGCCGGCTCATCCCGATCTCCTCTTCCCCTTCCGTATCGGTGACCATAAAGCAAAGGGACATTTCCGAAAGCTTCTCAACCGGCTCAAAGAAGGTGATCAGATCTACGGAATGTTTGCCCGGATTCACATACGCACCAAACTGCATATCGGACTCTGTACCCTCAAAACGGTAGATCAGAGGACTCACATATATTGCACTGTCAGTATCATTTCTGGTGTAGATGGCAACCGACTGACTGCCGGACTCATCCGTCATCACCTTCTGTGCCACGATCTTGACACTGTTTTGATCATAGAGAGTCACACCCGACTCGTCATAAGAATATGTATACCCTGCTGCCGCAGATGTCTTCACCGTCATAGGCTTTGTTTTGACCAGTGTCCCGCCTCCGTCCGCACTCACTGCCACAATACTGAACTCGATATCCGCAATGGTATCGATCCCGCAATTTTTCATGGTCTCTGCATCAAATACGGCATTGGTCTTCGCGGTCTTCCCATCCGGGATCTCAACGTTTATCTTGTTGGCAACCATATAACCGTTCACGGAGGAATCAGCAAGATAGACCCAAACATCCTCGCCCGAGCGATTCTCAATCGTCAGATTCATAGCCTTCGCCGAATCCGATCCCTTGCCCAGACCGGTGTAAGTCACCTTGATCCCTGCCTGATTGACCAGCACCTGCGGATCTGCCTTCTCGTAAGTCGTAAACACCGTCCCCGTCTGATTACCGATATCGCCGCATCCCGTCACACTTAAAGCTGTCAACGCATACGCCAAAGCGACTACTGCTTTTTTCAAAGGATACTTTTTCTGCACTGTCATAATATACTCCTCCCCAAGAAAGACCGGCTCATACCTGCTCTTGCGTCTATTATACCAGTAATACCCTTATTTTGGCAATTCCGTTGCAAGATTTTAGAAAAATTTAAAATCCAAGATCATCATTCACCAGGATCACATGGATCCTGTCCGCATGTCTGGAGAACCGGGTGATCAGGAACTGGCAGCAGATCGTATCCGGCGATTTACAATCAAAGCAGGAACCGGTTGCCGCGCAGGGCGTGGATAATCCGAACCTCTGAGCATTGATGGGGGCTGCCACATTCCGGGCACGCTTCATCGCACCGTCCAGATCGTCACAGACTTTGTTCATGCCGACGATAAACAGCACCTTTTTCGGTCCCTGCGCGATGGCGGAAACCCGATTGGCATTGCCATCTATATTCACCAGAATACCATCCTCGGTGATGGCGTTGGTGCCTGCCAGGAAGAAATCAGCATCATAAGCTGCCAGCATGGCCGCCCGTTTATCCGCCATGGCATCTCTGTCAATGAAGTGATAATCAACACTCTTCAGCGCCTCCACCAGTCCGATCTCATGTACACTCATACCGCCTCCCATGGTGACCGTACTCCCCTTGGGGATCAAGGCAAGCGCCTGTCGTAAGGCAGCTCCCCTGTCCGCCGCATAATAGCCGGTCATATTGCGGGATTGCAGGCCCTTGATGACCTTCTGTGCCAACAATTCGTTGCGTTTTACTACGTTTTCGTTCATAGTTCTTCTCCTTTTGCTTTTTCCTGTTCTTCTTGCATGCCTGTTGCTTTATTCCGTATAAGCCCCCGTTTCCTCCAACAATCCATACCGGTCTTTCATCATGAGAATGCGCCGCGCGGACTCATCCATGCGTTCTTTACTGATCTCACCTTCTTCCACCATCTTCACGATCCGGTCTATATAGCGGTCAAGCTCCGCGACATCTTTTGCCGTTCTGACATTCACCGGCATAAACAGCATATCCGCCCCGGCTTCTATCGCAAGCTGTGCGGCATCTTCCTGATCAAAATGTGCAGCAATAGCCGGCGTATTCATGGCATCCGTCATCACCACCCCGCCATATTCACACTCTCCCCGCAAAAGACCGTTGATCATGGTCTTCGACAATGACGCCGGAAGCGTGATCTCCTCTTTGTTTTTCCGGGATATATAAGTCTGCGTCTCAATCTGCGGATATCGGATATGCTCCGCCAGGATCAGATCTGTTTCCCGAAGCTCGTTCCGGAATATAGACAACTCATTTGCTTCCAATCTCTCCAATGATGTGTCAACCGTCGGGAACTCCGCATCGCCGGCAGTCCCGACATCTTTCTGCACCGGAAAATATTTCACCATTGTCATCCTGTCTATAGCCTTTTCTGCTTTATCCCAATCCCGCATGGACCATACAACTTTCATTGTCTGCTCTGCATTCTCGGTATTCGCGGTGTTCACTGTATTCTCCTCATTCTGTGTGATAAGTGCGAATCCGCCGAATGCCCCCTCTTTCAGCATACCCGCCAGCTTCTGATCCCGTTTGGTCACATCTGCCATATCATTCGTTTCCGGGGTTTGGAGCGCAGGCACCATCATCAACATCACCTTCTGCCTCGTGGTCATGACAGCGAGCGTTCTCTCCACTGCTGCCATATCCGGCTCTTTGAGTGCGGCAATCTCTCCTGTCAGCTCTGCTGCCAGGCGCCGGTATTCCTCCGCCTCATCTTCCTCATTCCACTTGGCTAACAGAGCAATCTTGCTCTCGACATTTTTCACGGCAGGATGCTCCACCCATACATCATCCGGGAGTAGCTTGATCGATTCTGCCGCCATGTCCGCCGCCAGCACAGAAAGCTGATCATGCAATGCAGCCTGCGCTGTCTCCTGCCCCTCAGCCGTCCCTGCCGTATCCACATCCATACCGACAGACAAGATCTGCGGCACAAATCCCAGCGTGGACGCCGTGTAATACGAACCGTTAAACTTGTTCGGATCATTCTCCTTGTCCGTCACCGGAGAATTTATCTTATTCGTCAGATATACGATCACCAGGTTTCTGTCCGGATCGATCATGCATACTGTTCCTGTCCAGCCCTGATGCCCGATCGTATGTGAGCCGGACTGCGTCCCGAAATACCAGACACGCTGGTCCTCTCCTTCACGCCACCAGCCCAATCCCCAGTTTGCCGCATCTTCTTTTTTGGGAGATGTAAACATATCCAGTACATTCTGCGAGAAAAAACGGTTACCTCCATATCCCCCGGTCAGCATCACACTGGCCAGTTTCGCCAGATCCGAAGCATTGGAGAACAAACCCGCATGTCCGGATACACCTCCCATGCAATAATAGGCCTTCTCATCATGCACCTGCCCCTGTAACGTCTCCGTCCGCAATCCATCAAACTGCACATACCCATCCCTTGAATTGCCGTTGAGTTCTGTGGCAGCGCAGTCGTCCGGCGTAAAACCATTTTGTAACGGGTTATAAGTGATATGAGACAACCCCATCGGCTCCCAGAATGTTTCCTTTAAGTAAGTGTTCAGGTCTTGCCCGGTTACCTTTTCCACCACGAACCCCAGCGCCATATAGTCAACATCCGAATACAAAGTCTTCGTGCCCGGCTCGTACTGAAGCGGCGTTTTGCAGATTGCCCTGACTGTGGCCGCCCTGGTCTCAGCCGAACCATCGTTGCCGGCAAACAAAGCATTCGATGGTCTGAAATACTGCGGATCGGCCGGGAAACCGCCCTGATGCTGCAATAACTCCCGGATCGTGAGATTTTGCTTCCACTTTTTCTGCGTGGCCAGATCCACACCGGCACTTCCCGGTACGATCACCACATCCTGATAAAACGCTTCACCCAGATAATCCGCTATACAGTCATCCAATCCGATCGCCCCATCCGAAACCAGCTTCTGTAGTGCATAGTTTACCGAAAACATCTTGGTCACCGATGCCAGATCATAAAGTGTATCTACGGTCACAGGCGAGCTGTCTGTCTTTTTCGTACCGTCCGGAAGATAGGCATTCGTGCTGCCCCAGGCATTCTCGTAGACCAGTCTTCCGTTCCTCACAACCGCCAGCTGTGCGCTGGTAAATCCGTTTTCTATGTCCGATTGGATCAGGTCGGAGATCAGGTCCAGAGACTCCTTCGCAATGCCCTCCTCATCCGGCATTCCCGGCAGCACTTCAGGATATCCTACACTCACCCGCACGGCACTCTGCGCCTCTCTGGGGCGGATTCCGGCAACCTGTACCGTATTGCGGCCATTCACCACAGTGTCTGCGATGTCGATCCGGTAACTTTTTCCTCCGGTCATGGAATCCGTGTTGACTTCTCTGTGATTGACATACATGGAGAACGACGTTACCTCTTCTGCAACTGTCACATACAGACTGCCCTGACCGTGATAGCCGACAAAGCTCACCATACCGTTCATCGCTAATGTATTGTCCACATACCCTTTCCAATCCGGGAAAAAAACATCTTTTTGCCATGCCTGATCCGGGAACTGCACTTCTTCTGCCTGAAGCCTTGTATCGATATTCTCCGGTATCTGCTCAGACACTTGTGTCTGCGGCTCCGGTTCTGTACTCATGTCATGCGACGGCATATTCATATTATCGTTACACCCGGCTAACGTTGCCAAAAGCATCGCCACCATGATGCCCTCCGCGATCCAGCGCAGTTTCTTTCTTGCTCTGTTCCATTCCTGCATATTGTCTTTATCATCCTGCTTTCTGTCTTTATCTGCCACCGGCTCTGTTCTCTCTCTTTTTATTATGACGGATTCTGTGAAAAAAGCAAGTGTTTGCGCTGTTCCCACAAACATGAATTTGCCAGCCTGACACATTCATGCTACAATGTAAGCATGCAAAAGAAAAACAAGCGGCTGCGAAGCAGACATTTGTTTTTCGTGCATGCGTCAACGAGAAAGCTGATTTGCGAAGCAAA